>CALFUO010000153.1 GCA_937929895.1 uncultured Aquimarina sp. | reverse complement strand
CTACAACAGCTACGGCACCAGAGTTACGAACTCCAAAACGGTCACCACCTTGTCCTTCTACATATAATTGCCCTCCTGTTGCTCCAAATAAAGCAAAGTTTCCAACTAATACATTATGTGCTAAATCTTCAGCAGTTGCGTTGGTAGAAGCACCAGGGTTTTTTACTACGATAGTTCCACCAGTACATGCTTTACCAACACCATCATTACAAGTTCCTGTGTGTAGTAAGTTGATACCAGAGTTATTAAATGCTCCGAAACTTTGACCTGCCGAATTAGAAGTAGTAATCGTTACACTATTCTCAGCTAATACCTTTCTTCCGTTATTTAAGGTAACGATAGAAGGGTGGTTTTTAATTGTTTCTTCACTTAATTGGTAGTTCAAGATACGCTCTACATCAACAGCAAACTGACCACCAGTAGTTTTATTATTGTTATCTAAGAAAGGTCCGTCAATAGTAATTTGAGCTTTCCCTTCTTTAATGAATTCTTTTTCAAAGGCTACCAAGTAAGCATCATCTGGATCGAAGTTAGCTTCTAAGTAAACCGGCTTCGCTACTTTAATAACATCAACTTCTCTTAATAAACCACTCATATCTAACTGACCTACCATACATTCGTGGTTGATTAAGTTCAATAAGTGTGTTTTACCACGTACTTCAGCTAAAGAAGTATATCCGATAGCAGCTAAGATCTCACGAACTTCATGCGCTAAGTTGATGAAGTATTGTGCTAAGGCTCTAGGATCTCCTTCGTATAATTCTGGGTTAGTCGTTAAACCAGCAGGACATTTTACGTTACAGTTCTTCGCCATTACACACTTCAACATCATTAATGCCGTAGTACCGAATTCGAAAGAGTCTCCTCCAAGAATCGCAGATTTTACCACATCAAGACCTGTTTGGTGTGCGTTAGAACAACGTAATACTACTTTATCACGGATACCATTTTCAGAAAGTGCTTGGTGTACTTCCGAGATACCGATATCAGCAACACGTCCAGAGTTCTTTAAACTTGTTACCTGTGCAGCTCCCGTACCACCCGTATTACCTGCAATGTTGATCACATCAGCACCTGCTTTTGCAACACCAACAGCGATAGTACCAACACCTTCAGAAGATACTAACTTCACTACAACCTTCACACGAGCACATTTTGCATCGTGAATCAACTGTGCTAAATCCTCGATAGAGTAAGTATCGTGATGTGGTGGTGGAGATACTAACTCCACACCAGGGGTACCACTACGTGCCGCAGCGATTTCTACGTTTACTTTCTTTGCAGGAAGCTGTCCACCTTCTCCAGGTTTCGCTCCTTGCGCTATTTTAATTTCAATTTCTTCTAATGATGGATCTGCAACATAACCTGCCCAAACTCCAAAACGTCCAGAAGCAAATTGCTTAATTTTACTCGCTTTAATCGAGTTGTATCTAAATGATTGCTCACCACCTTCACCAGAGTTACTTAAAGCTCCAGCAATATTAGCTCCTTGTGCTACTGCTTGGTGTGCAGTGGCTACTAAGGCACCGTGACTCATCGCACCAGAAGAGAACGTTGATGCAACTTTATGTGCAGGCTCTACTTGATCTAATTCGATTGTGTGGTTAGCGGTTTGTAATTTTCCTAAGAAAGCTTCAGCTTCACCTTTAGCTTCTACCATTAATCCAGCAGCAGTCTTTTGAGCGCTTACTAAATCACCGTATTTTTCTGTAATAGCAGCTATAAAACCGGTATAACCTCCTTGTTCGATAGAAATTCTAAAGAAGTTATTCGTATTCGTAATTTCAAGACCTTGGATTGAGATGTTGATATTTCCAACAGTATTGTAGTGGTCAAATAAATACGCAAACTCTTCTTTTGTATTTGCTTTGATAGCATCAAAAGGTAAGTCTAGTACGTCACGAATTGTTGCAGGACGATCAGCTCTTTCTTTATAGATTTCTTTAGCAAAAACTCTATAAGCAGAAGTAACTACGTGCTTATCAATTTGTTCAGGAGTACGCTTTTCGAACCCTAAGTTTCTATAACTAGGGTCGTTTGGAATCAATTCAGTGTCATCGATAGGTTCGTTAGGAACAACTTCATCAGTATATGAGAAGTCTTCTTCTGTCATCTTAACGAATTCTCTTACTGCAGTAGCACCGTAAGAGTGACCAGAACCTTCAGCTCTTTCCTTGAATAATCCTAATAAAGGAATATCACCTTCTTCTTTAATCGCTAATGCTTTTCCGTGCCATTCAGCAGCACTTTTAGCGATTTCTTTGTAAGAAGCTCCTCCTACAGGAGAGTATACGTTCGGAAAGATAGCCTTTAAGTAGTCATCACTAGTGTCTAAGAAATTAGATTCAAAGAACTCTCCACCGATATAACTTTCAGCGGTACAAAGACCAAATTTACCCATGGTCTTCATTAATGCCTTTTCGATCGCTTTTTGGTAGCGCTTTAATTGAGGTAAAATATCCTCAGCGCCATTAGCGATTTCTAATACACGTGTAAAAACCGTAACAGGACAAACTGCAGAAGCACCAAATCCTAAGATACACGCTGTATCGTGTGTACTTACCGCTTGACCAGTTTCAGAAATTAAACTTGTATGGAATCTTAATCCTTTAGAGATCAAGTGTTGGTTTACAGCAGAAACTAATAAAATAGCGGGAATAGCTGCTTTAGTTTCCGTAATATTTAAGTCACTTAAAACAATGATATCAGTTCCTGACAAAGTTAATTTCTCAACTTCCTCACAAACTGCAGCAATGGCATCTTTTAATACTTGCTCATTGTTTTTAAGATCTTTAGTATCTGCTTCGAACAATCCATCTACAGTAGCAACTTTTAATCCCTTCGCATTACGAATTTGAAGTAATTGTTGTGGTTGTAGGATAGGAGAGTCTACTACTAATTGTTTAGTAGTTCCGTCGCTAAAGTTAGGTTTTCTACCAAGAGAAACTCTAAGGGTCATACCATCCGCCTCACGGATACTATCTAATGGTGGGTTAGTTACCTGTGCAAATCGTTGAGAAAAGTAGCGAGACATACCACCTTCGTGTGGCTCAAGGGCGTTAGGTGCAATACCGAATCCCATTGCAGATACTTTCTCTTTAGCATCTTGTAACATAGGATCCAAGAAGAATTTAAAACTCTCTTGGTTCATAGAGTAGGCTACGTGTCTAGCGTAGATATTTAAATCTTCAGGGATTTTATATGCAGTTACTTTTTCCTCAGGTAATTCATTCAAATGAATTGTAGCATTTTCTAATAAAGAAGAATAATCTTTATCTTTTGCTAATGTTTCTAAGATTTCAGAAGATTCTAAAATCTGTTTTGTGTCATGATCAAAAACCACCATTCCACCTGCTTCAATACGTCCACGATTTAAAACAGTTTCTGGTTTAAAGTTGATCTGACCCGCTTCACTCATTACAGCGAAGTAGTCTTCCGTTTCAACCGTACGTAAAGGACGTAATCCTAAACGATCTAAACGTGCACCAATTTTGTGACCGTCAAAGAAGATTAAGGCTGCAGGCCCGTCATTTTTCTCTTCATATAAAGAGAAGTATTCTAACATGTCACGAACCTCACCTTCGAACTTGTGATCATTCTCCCAAGCAGGAGGCATCATCGCTAAGATCGTTTCAACGATATCCATTTTGTCTTCGTTGATACGTCTAGAAATGGTTTGATCTAAACGAGCAGAATCTGATTGACCTTCTGGGAAGATTACTGTTTTACCTTTAGATTTAGCAATAGCATCTTCACTTAATCTATTCTTTTTATCTGTATTTAATTCACCATTATGTGCCATTCTTCTAAATGGCTGTGCAAACATTGGGTTTGGAGCCGTATTTGTAGAAAAACGAGTATGGAAGAATAATGAATGAATTTTATGTTCTGGATTACTTAAGTCTTTAAAGTAAGGGAATAATTCTCCACTTACTAAACGACCTTTATACACCTGGGTTGTAGAACTCATAGAAAGAGGATATAAACCTCTTAATTCTGTGATTGTAAATGCAGGTTCTTCAATTTGTTGAAGAGCTTCATTAATAATAGCATCAAATTCTTCTACAGTCGTAATACCTTTTGGACGACCAAAAACTACCTGTTTAATAGGTAGCTGAGCTTTTTGTGAAGCTTCGTTTACAGCATCTAAATTTACCTCTACATCTCTAAAAAGAATAATCGGTAATTTATTTTCTGCTAAAACATCTTTAATTATTTTTTCAGCACGTTCGTGTTGGGCTTCGTCTACAGGGTAGAAAAAGTTGGCAACACCAAATTCTCCATGTTTTAAAGAATCATTACCCGTAAGGTGACGATAAAAATTAACTGAAATATCAATATTAACACCAGCACCATCACCAATACCTTCTGAACTCATTCCTCCACGGTGTGGAATCTTACAAAGTGCTTGATGTGCTAATTCTAAAAGTTCGTGGGTTTGCTCACTATTTTTATTAGTGATAAAACCTACACCGCAACTAGAGTGTTCTAAATCTGGTCTATTTAGTAGTCTCATACGCGTATTTTTACAGTTAAACAGGACGGTTTTCCCATATACATAAATGGGGGTGCAAAAATAGTGAAGATTTGGAATATATCAGATATGTTTCTTGTATTTAAAGGAATGGTGAAAATATCATGGTTTTATTGAGAATATTTTGATTGTAAGATGTATTTATTGATTTTATTGAAACGCTATGAGGGTCTACAAGCGTTAATTTTATGATATAGAAAATACGAAATCGATGTCGTATTTTTCTGCATTTCGTAGAATTCGGCAGAAAAACAGATATTACGCAAACATTGTAGTTTCCTTTTTGTAAGAATTAATAATTATTGAATTGCGATTTTCGTTTTTTGTTAAAAGATGTTCTTATTCTTTTGTAATACAGTGAATTATTTTATTGTTTAGATTGATTAAAAACAACAAAACACAAATTTATCTTATTGAAAATGGTAGTCTTAATGCCTAATTTTGTAAGACTTACATTATTTAGCGTATGATACAAAAACAAGGACTGTATTCGCCTGAATTTGAGCATGAAAATTGTGGTGCTGGTTTTATTTGTAACCTAAAAGGAGAAAAGACCAACCAAATCATTCATGATGCTCTAGAAATTCTAGTGAAATTAGAACACCGTGGTGGTGTTAGTGCTGACGGAAAAACCGGTGACGGTGCCGGGTTATTAATTGATATCCCTCACAATTATTTTAAGCGGGTATGTGATTTCGATTTGCCAGAGCAACGTAAGTATGCTGTTGGTATGGTATTCTTGCCAAAGAATATGAATCAGTATACCTATTGCAAAAATGAATTCGAAAAGGAAATTAAAGCTCAAGGTTTAGAAATCTTAGGGTGGAGAACTGTTCCTGTGGATTCGTCACAATTGGGTGAAATTGCTTTAGCTTCTGAACCGAATATAGAGCAACTATTTATTGCTCAAGGGGATTTAGAAGAAAACATTTTTAGAGCCAAATTGTATGCTGCTCGTAAAATTACGGAGCATACGATTCGAAATTCAAAAATGTCTGAAGCGGATTATTTCTATTTGCCAAGTTTGTCTAATACGACACTTATCTATAAAGGTATTATTATGCCAGAAGATATAGGACCGTATTTTACAGATTTACAGCAACCAGATTTGGTGACGCGCTTAGCATTAGTACACCAACGTTTCTCTACGAATACGATGCCAGCTTGGGAGTTAGCACAGCCATTTAGATTTTTATGTCAGAATGGAGAGATCAATACCTTAAGAGGTAATGTCTCGAGAATGCGTGTTCGTGAAGAAATCATGAAGTCAGAAGTTTTCGGAGATCAAATCGAACAGTTATTTCCTATTATTTTACCAGGGAAATCAGATTCTGCCTCTATGGATATGTCTGTAGAATTGTTAACTTTAACAGGTCGTTCATTGCCAGAAGTAATGATGATGACGATTCCTGAAGCGTGGGAAAAACACGCAACGATGTCTGACGAAAGAAAGGCATTTTATGAGTACAATTCATGTATTATGGAGCCGTGGGATGGTCCTGCGTCTGTTCCTTTTACTGATGGAGATTATATTGGTGCCCTTTTAGATCGTAACGGTTTACGTCCTTCCCGTTACACGCTAACTAAAAGCGGAAAATTAATTATGTCTTCTGAAGTTGGAGTAGTAGATGTTGATCCAGCTGATGTAGAATTACACGGTCGTTTAGAGCCAGGGAAAATGTTCTTGGTGGATATGAATGAAGGCAGAATTATTGATGATGAGGAAATCAAATCAAAGATTGTTTCAGAAAGACCATACCGTCAGTGGTTGAATGAAAACAGCCTTCAGTTAAAAGACATTCCATATACGAATGCCAAGTGTTCTATTGAAACACTTGATCTTAAAACAAGACAACGACTATACAATTATACCATAGAAGATATTCAGGAAGTGATCGTGCCAATGGCCGAGAATGGAAAAGAAGCCTTAGGTTCTATGGGTATTGATACGCCTTTGGCAGTATTGTCAGATAGACCTCAATTAATTTCAAACTACTTCAAGCAGCTATTTGCTCAGGTAACGAATCCACCATTAGATGGTATTCGGGAAGAAGTGGTAACAGATATTAGTTTGGCTTTAGGTCACGATAAAAATATCTTCGATGTTACACCAGAGCAGTGTAAGAAGTTAAGAATTAATAATCCTGTAATTTCCAATGCCGATCTTGAAAAGATTAGAGGTTGGGAAGGAGAAGACTTTCAGTCAGAGACTATAGAAATTCTTTACGATATCCATCGTGGAATGAACGGTCTTGAAGAAGGGTTGGAAGAAGTAATTAAGCAAGTAACCAAAGCCGTAGATGCTGGTAAACATTTAATTGTTCTTTCAGATAGAGGAGCAAAAGAAGGTTTAGCACCAATTCCGGTGTTGTTGGCATGTTCTTTTGTACACCACCAAATGAACCGTTTACGTAAGCGTTCGTATTTCGATATTATTATTGAATCGGCAGAACCTCGTGAGCCTCATCACTTCGCTACTTTATTTGGATATGGAGCATCGGCTATTAACCCATATATGGTTAATGAGATTATCCGTCAACAAGTAAAAGAAGGTTTCATCAAATTAGATGAAGACAAAGCCGTAGGTAACTTTAACAAAGCTATTGGTAAGGGTATCTTAAAGGTGATGAATAAGATTGGAATTTCTACATTGCACTCATACAAAGGTTCTCAAATTTTTGAGATTGTAGGATTCAATTCTGAGTTTGTAAATAAGTATTTCCCATATACGACTTCTAGAATTGAAGGAGTTGGCTTATATGAAATCGAAAAAGAAGTAAGTAAGCGTTACAAATATGCGTATCCAGATACGTATATCGATAAGCGTTTAGGTTTAAATATTGGTGGAGATTACCGTTGGAGACGTAATGGAGAACGCCATCTATTTAATCCAACTACGGTTGCTAAATTGCAACAGGCAGTACGTTTAAGTGATCAGGATTCTTATGATACCTATGCAAAAGGAATTAATGATCAGTCGAAGAAACATCTTACGATTCGTGGATTGTTTGAGTTCGATAACTTCGATCCAATTCCATTAGATGAAGTAGAACCTTGGACAGAAATCGTAAAGCGTTTCAAAACGGGAGCGATGTCTTATGGATCTATTTCTCGTGAAGCACATGAGAATTTAGCGATTGCGATGAACCGTCTTGGAGGAAAATCAAATTCTGGAGAAGGGGGTGAAGACCGAAGACGTTTCCAACCAGATGCGAATGGAGATAATAAGAATTCTGCTATCAAACAGGTAGCTTCAGGGCGTTTTGGTGTGACTTCACATTATTTAAGTTCTGCTAAGGAGATTCAAATTAAAATGGCTCAGGGAGCGAAGCCTGGAGAGGGTGGACAGTTACCAGGGCATAAGGTATTGCCTTGGATTGCGGATGCGCGTAATTCAACACCATTTGTTGGATTAGTATCGCCACCACCTCATCATGATATTTATTCTATTGAGGATTTAGCACAGTTGATCTACGATCTAAAAAATGCTAACCGTGAAGCACGTATCAACGTAAAGTTAGTATCAGAGGTAGGAGTAGGAACCATTGCAGCTGGTGTAGCAAAAGCAAAGGCTGATGTGGTATTGATCTCTGGTTATGATGGAGGTACAGGTGCGTCACCATTAACTTCCTTAAAGCATGCAGGACTTCCTTGGGAACTTGGATTAGCGGAAGCACAACAAACCTTAGTATTGAACAATTTACGTTCAAGAATTGTAGTAGAGTGTGATGGTCAGTTAAAAACAGGTCGTGATGTCGCTATTGCAGCTTTATTAGGAGCTGAAGAATTTGGTTTCGCAACAGCACCATTAGTAGCTTCAGGATGTATTATGATGCGTAAGTGCCACTTAAATACATGTCCTGTAGGTATTGCAACTCAAGATAAAGAGTTACGTAAAAACTTTAAGGGAACACCAGAACACGTAATTAACTTTTTCTACTACGTAGCCAATGAGTTGAGAGGTATTATGGCGCAATTAGGATTCCGTACTATGGATGAAATGATTGGGCAGACGAATAAGATTAATGCTAGTCAAGCGATAGAGCACTATAAAGCTAAAGGCTTAGACTTATCAGCGATTTTATACCAACCAGAAGGGTATGCAGAGATGCCTTTAAAGAATACAGAAAAACAAGATCATAACTTAGAGAATGTTCTTGATTTCCAAATCTTAAAAGATGCACATGCGGCCATCTTTAGAAAAGTACCGACAACTTTAGAATATAACATTAAGAATACGGATCGTTCTGTAGGGGCGATTGTTTCTAATGAAATATCTAAAATCTATGGACATCTCGGATTGCCAGAAGATACCTTATGCTTAAATGTTAAAGGTTCTGCAGGACAGAGTTTAGGGGCATTTAGTGCACATGGTATCACATTTACGGTTGATGGAAATACCAATGATTATTTAGGTAAAGGATTGTCTGGAGCTAAATTAATCGTCAAAAAGCCTGCTGAATCTGATTTTGTTGCTGAAGAAAATATTATCGTAGGTAATGTGTGTTTATTCGGGGCAGTAAAAGGAGAGGCTTACATCAATGGTATCGCGGGAGAGCGTTTTGCGGTTCGTAACTCTGGAGCAACTGCGGTTGTTGAAGGAGTAGGTGATCACGGATGTGAGTACATGACAGGAGGTAGAATTGTAGTGTTAGGAGATACAGGAAGAAACTTTGCTGCTGGTATGAGTGGTGGTTATGCTTACGTATTAAATACTACAGGTAAATTCACCGATGGTTTATGTAATGAAGAAACTATAGATTTTGATCCTATTACGGCTGAAGATGCTGCTGAGTTAAAAGGATTGATTGAGAAGCATGTACTTTATACGGATAGTAACCGTGGAAAAGAAGTACTAGCGGATTGGGAAGCAAACTTAAAGAAGTTTGTTAAGGTGATGCCTAAAGAGTATAAAGTGGCATTAGAGCGAATTGCTAACGAACCACCAATGGTGGAAGAATTAGTGTAACATAGTTGTTGGTTGTTAGTTACAAGTTGTTAGATTTATAAACAATCAAAGTGTAGCTAATAACTAATAACCATTAACTAATAACAAATTTAGTATGGGAAAAGTTACTGGATTTAAAGAATTCGAAAGAAAAGACGAAGCATACGAACCTGTAAAAGATCGTTTACAGGACTATAAAGAATTTACCATTCCTTTAAAGGATGAAGAACTAACTGAGCAAGGTTCTCGTTGTATGGATTGTGGTATTCCTTTTTGTCATAGTGGTTGCCCTCTAGGAAATTTAATTCCTGATTTTAATCACATGGTACATCAGGGAGAATGGCAAAAAGCTTCATTGATATTACATTCTACAAACAACTTTCCTGAGTTTACGGGACGTTTATGTCCTGCACCTTGTGAGAAAGCTTGTGTATTAGGAATTATCGATGATCCGATTTCAATAGAAAATATTGAAAAGAATATCGTAGAAAGAGCTTTTGCTGAAGGTTGGATCAAACCTCAAGTTCCCAAAACTAGAACAGGAAAAATAGTTGCTGTGGTTGGTTCGGGACCTGCTGGTTTAGCAGCCGCTCAACAGTTGAATAGAGCGGGGCATTTAGTAACTGTTTTTGAACGTGATGATGAAATCGGAGGATTACTACGTTATGGTATTCCGAACTTCAAAATGGAGAAAGAGATCATCGATCGTCGTGTAGCTATTTTAAAAGCAGAAGGTATTGAATTTAAGGTAAATGCTAATGTGGGTAAAAATGTTCCTGTTTCAGAATTAGAATCGTTTGATTCAATTGTACTGACAGGTGGAGCTACGCAAAGGCGTTCGTTACCAACTCCGGGTATTGATGCTGATGGGGTGGTACAAGCGATGCATTTTTTAACACAACAAACTAAGGTTGTCTTTGGTAAGGAAGTGGAAGATCAAGTATTAGCGACAGATAAAAACGTAATTGTTATTGGTGGTGGAGATACAGGTTCAGATTGTATTGGAACATCAAACCGTCATGGTGCAAAATCGGTAGTTAATTTTGAAATTATGCCTAAGCCACCAGGACATCGTTCACCAACTACACC
>CALFUO010000152.1 GCA_937929895.1 uncultured Aquimarina sp. | reverse complement strand
TTCTACTTGATTTGCCAATAAGAGCCAAAAACTAGGGAACTTTTCAGCTATTTTCCCTAGGGTTATCAAATTCATGATAAAAAAGATCGCACCAATCCAGCTTTCAGAAGTATCACTTCTTTTAGCTTGAATATTGTTGAGAAAAACAGAAAACAAATTGCCATAGAATTTATTCTTGATTCTTTTAATGGAAAAGTAGATATTATCATGTCAAAACTTCGACATGATAATTACGGTAAATTACTCCAGTCTCTTAAAGATGCTTATCGCTTGGTTAATTATAATGGTAGACCTTTTAGGGATACTCGTATTACGCAAAAATATTTTGATGTAATGCTAGAGCAATTAAAGCTAGCTGTTACCGTACATGAATTAAAAGTTCGAGATCGAGAAGAGCAACGTGCTATTCGCGAAGCTATGCGAGAAGAAGAACGAGCTCGTAGAGAATACAATAAAGCACGAAAAGAAGAGCGCATGTTGGCTAAAGCAATGAAGGATGCAGAGATAAAACTAAAGCAAGCTTCAGACGAACAACGAGAAAAATTTGAGCAAAAACTTGCGGCAATAAAACAGCAATTATCAGAAGCAGAAGAGCGTGGTCAACGAGCGATGTCTACGGCACAGCAAACCAAACAGGGGCACGTATATATAATATCTAATATCGGGTCTTTTGGAGATGAAGTACTGAAAATAGGTTTAACTAGGAGGTTGGAACCTATGGACCGTGTAAAGGAGTTAGGAGATGCCTCTGTTCCTTTTCAATTTGATGTGTACATGCTATGATTCATTCCGATGATGCTCCAAAACTAGAAAAAGAACTACATCGTGTTTTTGAGGAAATGAGGGTTAATAAAATTAACTATAGAAAGGAATTTTTCAAGGTTCCAATAGCTCTCGTTCGAGAAAGAATAGAAAAACTAGAATTAGAGACAAAATGGACGATAAAGGCAGATGCTCTAGAGTATAGAGAAAGTCTACAATTGGAAAAGCAAAAGATGGTATTTAGTCAAAACTAATTATATAAAACGAGTTTATCCATATGGAAAAAGAAGAAGTATATGTATTTATTGGGGAATTAGCAATTGCTTTATATGTCAAAAAAATTAAGATTAGTTTGAGTTCGTTAAATTCGATACTAGTCGAACATAACGCTGGATATGATAGCAAGTTCACTTTGAACCAGAATATTATACTCAATTTAACCCGGAATCAATCGTTCACTTTAACCGAATTTTTCATTTAATTGCCATTACGAGAAAAAATATTCAATAATTAAGGCTTTTTTATTGGACAACAGCAATTTTAAAAATAGTTTTACTATTTCCTAAATACACCTCTAACATGTAAACACCGTTTTCAAATTTACTTAAATCAATTTGATTCGTATTAAAGCTTTCTAGAGCAATTCCCTTTATATCATATAATATTATTTTATCAAAAGCACTTTGGATATTTAATATATCAACAACAGGATTAGGATATACTATAAAAGGTAATTCTTCGTTTTGTACATCATCCAATAGTTCATCGACACTTAAATTTGGCTCACAATCTTGGGATTCCTCTCTATCATTAATTGTCCATTTTGCATTTGCAATAATAGCATCTCTCCCTTCACTAGCCATACAATAAGTACTATTTCCTCCAGAAAAATTAACATTGAGTTTTAAAATTTGACTACTCCAACCTTCTAAAAGTGCATCATAGTTAGCTGTAGATAATTTTGCTCCTTTAAACATATCAGTGGCACTTGTTACCGCACCAACATTCCAATCGCCCAAATCTTGATCAAAGACTGTAGTATATTGAAACATACGACTTATGTCAGTAACACTAATTGTATTCCAGCCACTTAAGTCTTGATTAAATGAATTATCAAACTCTGCAAAACGAAAACTTCCAAACATAGAATTCATACTGGTAACTGCACTAACATCCCAATTACCTATTGGTTGATTAAAGGCATATGCCAGATAAAACATTCTATGCATATTTTTTACATTATGCACATCCCAATTTGCTAAGAGTTGATTAAATTTAAAAGCAGAAGTAAACATACTACTCATAGTCGTTACATTGGTAACATCCCAATCCCCTATGGGTTGATTAAATTCTCGTGAAAGATCGAACATATTAGCCATATTCTCGACGCTACTTACATCCCAACTTCCTATTGGCTGATTAAATATTGTTCCACGGAACATGCCAGCCATAGTCTTCACATTACTTACATCCCAACCACCGATTGGTTGATTAAATGTTGTTGCTTGAAACATGTCTTCCATCGTAGTAACACTACTTACATCCCAATTCCCAATAGGTTGATTAAAAGCTGCTGCAGACCAAAACATTCTACTCATCGTAGTTACATCACTAACATCCCAACTATTTAAAGGTTGATTAAAAATACGAGCTCCGAAAAACATTCCGGACATATCCTTTACATTACTGGTATCCCAACTTCCTATAATTCCATTAAAAGCTTTGGCTCCTCCAAACATCGTACTCATGTTTGTAACACTACTAACATCCCAACTATCAAGATTCTGATTAAAAACTACTGCACCGTCACTACTAATAGAATTTGGAGATTTTCCAAACATCCTACTCATATTCTTAACAGCACTAACATCCCAACTATTTAAAGGTTGATTAAATACTTTTGTAGCTTCGAACATACCACTCATATCTTCGACCATACCAACATCCCAACTATCAATGGGTTGATTAAAAGCACTGGCACCCAAAAACATATTCTTCATAGTTGTAACAGCACTCACATTCCAACTTCCTATAGGCTTATTAAAAGTAACAGCCCTAATAAACATGCTACTCATATCCTTAACACTACTAACATCCCATGCCCCGATAGTTCCGTTAAATGCATCTGCATTGCTAAACATACCACTCATATCTTCGACCTTACTCACATCCCATGCATTTAAAAACTGATTGAAAGAAGTAGCTTCTTTAAACATATCACTCATATCTTTTACTGCACCCACATTCCAATTCCCTATTGGCTGGTCGAAAGAGGTAGCTTCGTAAAACATTTTGCTCATGTCAGTAACACTACTAACATTCCAATTTCCTATAGGTTGATTAAAAATCATAGATGGTTTAAAGGAAAGACTAACACTAAACATTTCACTCATATTCTTTACATTACCAACATCCCAACTACCAACTACCCCATTAAAAGCTGTTGCGTTTTGAAACATCTTATTCATATTCTCAACCTTGCTGACATCCCACATATCAAGATCTTGGTTAAAAAATTCTGCATCTAAAAACATAAAACTCATGTCCTTCACATTTCCAACATTCCAGTTATTTAGAGGTTGATTAAAGATTTTGGCATCACTAAACATCCATTTCATATTTGTTACACTACTAACATCCCAGTCATCTATAGGCTGATTAAAATCTTTGGCTTGATTAAACATGTTACTCATATCTGTAACACTACTAACATCCCAATCATTTATAGCTCCATTAAAAGCCTCTGCTCTTCTAAACATAAAGCCCATATCCCTAACACTACTAACATCCCAATCTCCAAGCGGCTGATTAAAGGCCTTGGTATATTCAAACATTCTATTCATCGTTTCGACTTTACTAACATTCCAATTAGATAGGGGTTGATTGAATGCGTTTGTTCTTGAAAAAATAAATGTTCCAAACATGTAGCTCATATCTGTTACATTCCCAACATCCCAATTGCCTATGGGTTGATTAAAAGCATCTGCTTTATAAAACAAATAACTCATATTTGTCACATTACTAACATCCCAGTTTCCTATAGCTCCATTAAAAGCTCTAGCATCTCGAAACATTTCTGCCATACTTTCTACATTACTCAGATTAGGTGTATCAATACTAGGGTTTGTAATATTTAACTTAGTACAGCCTTTAAACGCACCTTCCATTGAACTCCAAACTTGGTCTCCCCATTGTTCAATCGTTAAAATTTTATTAGGAGCCCCACCAAACCCATTAAAGAAAATTCTTGGAAAAGTTCCTGAAATAGAGACCGTATAGATTCCTGGAATATCATACATATGCGTCGCAGACCCAGTTTGGTTTGTTGATCTACTACCATCTCCCCAATTCACTGTATAATTATAACTTTCACCAGAAAATCTAGGAATCGTTATCGATTCGTCTGGAGTTGTCGTTTGCCATGTAGTTATAAACTGTGCAAATACAGACAAACCACAAAACATAAATAACATTGATAATTTAATATCTGTTTTCATAATTTATGATATAATCATTGTAAAATTCAAATTAGGCATAGATAAGACCTGTTTAATTTAGATTATAAAACTTAGTATTACCACATGAGACCTGTATATCTTGTCATTAATAATCTCAAAAAAGATGTACTAATAGAAGTTTCTTTTATATTGCAAAGTTTGATATTAATACACAAAAAAAACTCACTGTTTTCAGGGGTATTTTGAAAAAACAGAAACTGTTTACTAATTATACTCTCATCTATTAAACTTCGATTATCACAAGCATCCGAAAGTTTTTGAAAAAAAAGTTAAAACCTTTGCCATCTGCTATAAAATAAGTGTGTATTTTTTATAATTTCACAGAAAATAAGTCTTCTTAAAATCTATTTTTTTGAATTGGAGTTTTTACTTTTTAATTAGTATCGATTTGATTGTATATGTATGCTAGGTTTAGGTAAAACACAGGCTAATACTTATTTTCCACGTAATTAGATAACACATATCTTTCTTAGCTATAGTTCTCACAATTAGCTATAATAAAAAGAAAATAACGAGCGCTACTTGTACTATTCCCTACTCACATGTTCGTAACATCAATATTTACAATGCTTTATGCGTTATTTTGTTAGATAAAAAAGCATACAAGTGCATTTACTTTCTTATCTTCTTGTCAAATACTTTGCACTTATAATCACTTAACATTAAAGTACGCTAAATAAATAGCTAACAGAAAAGTTCTAAAAACCGTTTGACTTGTAGAGAAAAGGGGGTGGACGGATAGTTTTTTTTCAAATCAAAAATCTTAACCTGCCTTTTTGTATACTCTAATACATGATGGGGATTTAATACATTTAAACTATAAAATGCGGTATAAATATTTAGAATTAATTTTCGCTTTTTCAATGTGTAAAATTAAAGCATAGCAATAGCTACGGTTTCATTTTGAAACGAAGAAAAAATAGAAAAGTAAACTTAATATATGCCGCATTTTATGGTTTAAATCGTATAACAATTAAAGCGCAAACTTTTGGGTATAAATTCCCAAAAGTTTGCGCTTTGAACCTTGGACAAGGTTTAAATTATATAAACGTAGTAATTTAAGTTACTACGTTTATCCAATATTAATTTTGTAACTATTAATCAAGTCACATAGAAAAAAATATTCTATTCTTCTTCAGATGTATCAGGTTCAGCATCTCCTGCTTCGATATCATCTTCATTTTGCATTACTTTCGCAACAGCCGCAATAGCATCTTTACCTTTAAGATTAATTAACTTCACACCTTGTGCTGCACGTCCCATAACACGCATTTCTTCTACAGACATACGTATAGCTATTCCTGATTTGTTGATAATCATAAGATCATCAGCATCAGTTACATTTTTAATCGCTACTAATTCACCTGTTTTATCAGTAACAGAAATAGTCTTAACGCCTTTTCCTCCACGGTTAGTAATTCTATAAGCATCTAAACTAGATCGCTTACCATATCCATTTTCAGATACAACAAGAATATTACTTTCAGAATCATTAACAGCAACCATTCCGATTACTTCATCATTCTCATGCGCTAAAGTAATTCCTCGAACACCAGAAGCTGTACGACCCATCGGACGTGTTTTTGCTTCTTCGAAACGAATACACTTACCTGAGCGTAAAGCCATCATCACTTCACTAGCTCCATTCGTTAGTTTAGCTTCTAATAATTCATCACCCTCCTTAATCGTAATTGCATTTACACCATTGGCACGTGGACGAGAATATTGTGTTAATGAAGTCTTCTTAACCTGTCCTTTCTTAGTAGCCATAATAACATAATGGCTATTAATGTACTCTTCATCCTTAAGATCTTGAGTACAAACAAAAGCCTTTACTTTATCATCTTGCTCAATATTAATTAAATTTTGAATCGCCCTACCTTTACTCGTCTTAGATCCTTCAGGAATTTCGAATACACGCATCCAAAAACATTTCCCTTTCTGAGTAAAGAACAACATATACTGGTGATTAGTACCCACAAATAAATGTTCTAAGAAATCTTCATTTCTAGTAGTGCTTCCTTTTTGCCCAACACCACCTCTCGCCTGAGATTTATATTCTGTTAAAGGTGTTCTCTTGATATATCCAGCATGAGAAATCGTAATAACTACCTTCTCATTAGGAATCATATCTTCAATACTAAAATCACCACCAGCATATTCAATTTGAGAACGTCGACTATCGCCATATTTCTCTTTAACTACAGATAATTCGTCTTCGATAATCTGCATACGACGCTCTTTCTTAGCAAGAATGTCTTTTAAATCTTCAATGGTCTTCTGTAATTCATCGTATTCGGCACGTAACTTATCTTGTTCTAGACCTGTCAATTGGCGAAGACGCATCTCTACAATCGCTTTAGCTTGAATTTCTGTAAGCTCAAAACGTTTAATTAAGTTATTACGCGCCTCCTCTGCGTTAGAAGAAGCTCTAATAATTGCAATTACTTCATCAATATTATCTGATGCAATTATTAACCCTTCTAAGATATGGGCACGTTCTTCTGCTTTCCTTAATTCATATTCCGTACGACGTACTACCACTTCGTGACGGTGCTCTACAAAATAATGAATCAATTCTTTTAGATTCAATAATTGTGGGCGACCATTTACTAAAGCAATATTGTTGACACTAAAAGAAGTTTGAAGCTGAGTATACTTATAAAGCATATTCAATACAATATTCGGAATTGCATCACGCTTTAATATATAAACGATACGCATTCCTTTACGATCCGATTCGTCACGGATCGAGGCAATACCTTCGATTTTTTTATCATTTACTAGATCTGCCGTTTTCTTAATCATATCAGCCTTATTCACCTGATATGGAATTTCAGAAACAATGATACATTCGCGACCTTTAACTTCTTCGATACGTGCTTTAGCACGCATTACAATACGTCCGCGTCCAGTTTTAAAAGCCTCACGAACTCCATCATATCCATAAATGATACCACCAGTAGGGAAATCAGGAGCTTTTACATGCTCCATCAATCCTTCTATTTCTATATCGTTATCCTTAATATAAGCAACGGTAGCATCTACTACTTCCCCTAAATTGTGAGGTGGCATATTTGTTGCCATACCAACTGCAATACCACTTGCCCCATTAACTAAAAGTCCAGGGATTCTTGTAGGTAATACAGTAGGCTCATGTAAAGTATCATCAAAGTTTAAAGAATGATCTACAGTTTCTTTGTCAATATCCGCTAGCATATCTTCCGATATTTTACGCATACGTGCCTCTGTATAACGCATTGCCGCAGGGCTATCACCATCAACAGAACCAAAGTTTCCTTGCCCATCTACCAATGGATAACGTAACGACCATGGCTGTGCCATTCTAACCATAGCTTCATATACTGAAGAATCACCGTGAGG
>CALFUO010000151.1 GCA_937929895.1 uncultured Aquimarina sp. | reverse complement strand
AGAGCTAATTCATACTGCAACATTAGTACATGACGATGTGGTTGATGATTCGAATATGCGTCGTAGTTTTTTCTCGATCAATGCACTTTGGAAAAATAAGATTGCGGTTTTAGTAGGAGATTATTTGTTGTCCAAAGGTTTGTTACTTTGTATCGATAACGACGACTTCGACTTATTGAAAATCATTTCTGTAGCGGTACGCGAAATGAGTGAAGGCGAGTTATTACAGATCGAAAAGGCAAGACGTCTTGATATTTCAGAAGAAGTGTACTACGATATTATTCGTCAAAAAACAGCTACCCTAATTGCCGCCTGTTGTAGCTTAGGAGCTGCTTCTGTACTTCCAGAATCTAAAGCAGTAGAAGATATGCGGCTTTTTGGTCAGTACATAGGTATGGCATTTCAGATAAAAGATGATCTTTTTGACTACGGGGAGGCGGCTATAGGAAAGCCAACAGGAATAGATATTAAAGAGCAAAAAATGACCTTACCTTTAATTTATGCCTTAAATACCGTTAGTGATACCGATAAAAAATGGTTGATCAATAGTGTGAAAAATCACAATACGGATAAAAAACGAGTAAAGCAGGTGATTAAAAAAGTGATCGATGCGGGTGGCTTAGGATATGCAGAACAAAAAATGCACGCGTATAAAAACCAAGCATTAGAATTACTCGAAAAATATCCAGATTCAGAATATAAAGAAGCGCTTAGATTAATGGTTACCTATGTAATTGAGCGTAAAAAATAACATTCCATTTTGATTAGTCGCGAAACGATAGATGCTGTATACGAAACTGCTCGAGTAGAGGAGGTGATTGGTGATTTCGTACAATTAAAACGAGCAGGGAGTAATTACAAAGGGCTAAGCCCATTTAGTGATGAAAAATCTCCTTCTTTTATGGTGTCTCCTGCTAAACAAATATGGAAAGATTTTAGTAGTAGTAAGGGGGGGAATGTAGTTGCTTTCATTATGGAGCACGAACATTTTAGTTATCCTGATGCAATTCGATACTTGGCTAAGAAATATGGAATCGAAATAGTCGAAACCGAGCAAACCAATGAACAAAAAGAACAACAAAGTGAACGAGAAAGTATGTATCTCGTTAGTGAGTTTGCGAATTCTTTTTTTCAAGATCAAATTCGCAAAACAGAGTTAGGGAAAGCCATTGGTTTAAGCTACTTTAAAGAACGTGGTTTTACCGACGAGACGATAACAAAGTTTCAATTAGGGTATTCTCCTGACCAGTGGGATGCACTAACAAAAGCAGCTATAACAAAACAATATCAATTAAAGTATCTAGAAGCCACAGGGCTTACGATTGTAAAAGAAACCAAACAATTCGATCGTTTTAAAGGGAGAGTAATGTTTCCGATACATTCGATGTCAGGCCGTGTGTTAGGATTTGGAGGAAGAATTTTAACAAACGATAAAAGAGCAGCTAAATATCTAAATTCGCCAGAAAGTGATATTTATCATAAAAGCAAAGTACTTTACGGTATATACTATGCAAAACAAACTATTGCTAAAGAAGATAATTGTTATTTGGTAGAAGGGTATACCGATGTAATTCAATTTCATCAATCGGGTATAACTAATACTGTTTCCTCTTCAGGTACTGCTTTGACACCAGATCAAATTCGTCTGATAAATCGTTTGACGAAAAATATCACGGTATTATTTGATGGTGATGCAGCAGGGCTTCGTGCAGCTATTCGTGGGATAGATTTGATCCTAGAACAGGGGATGAATGTACGTGTATGTACGTTCCCAGAAGGAGAAGATCCTGATAGTTTTGCGAAAAAGCATAGTGAGGAAGAGATTAAGAATTATCTTTCAGAAAAAGCACAGGATTTTATTAGTTTTAAGGCGAATCTATTGCAGAAAGAAGCCAAGAATGATCCAATCAAAAAGGCAGAATTGATTCGCGATATGGTGGCGAGTATTGCTAAAATTCCAGATGCTATAAAGCGTGAAGTGTATCTGAAGGAATGCGCTGGGATTATGGATATTTCAGAACAGGTATTATTCTCGACATTAGCACAATTAGATGCAGCCGACAAAACAGAAAAAAAACGAGTACAGAAAAGAGAAGCTAAGAAACAGCAAGCAGAAGGGCCGGTTGTGGCTGTATTAGGAAAAGAAGAGAATGCACGCTCTTCGAAAGTAGACCCAATTTTTCAATTAGAACAAAAGGTTATAGAGTTATTATTACTTTATGGTAACGAGAGTATAACCTATATAGATTCTGTTTACGAAGCGAATGATGAGGGAGAAGTGATTATGAAAGACCAGGAAGTTTCGGCAAAGGTATACGAGAAGATTTTTTTAGATCTGCAAATGGATGAGGTGCAGTTTATGAATATTCAGTTTCAACACCTGTATACATTTTTAATCAATCAATACGGAGAAAAAGGAAAAGAATTAAAAATAGAAAATGTTTTACAAGAATTAGATCCAGCATTAATTTCGACTGCCACAAACATAATGATGGACGACGAAAAGTATGATCTAAGTAACTGGGCAGGGAAAGAGATTCATGTGAAAATGAAAAACGCTTCAGTATCTACCTATGTTTCTGATGTTGTTTTAAATTTACGTCGTCAATTAGTTTATAATTTGATTAATAGTAAGATGCAAGAAATCCAAACCATCGAATCTGGAGAAGATCGTATGGAAATTCTATCCGAGGTTATGGATTATCAGACGTTACAAGCTGTACTTTCTAAAAAATTGAAAAGAGTTATTTTATAAAAATAAATCTTCGTTTACATCTGTGTTTTGTAAAAAATTGGATTGGTGTATCAGATCAGCAATATTCTCGGCCTTTAATTTTTTAAGTAGTCTAGTTTTATAGGTGCTAACAGTTTTTGCGTTAATCTCTAGACGGTTTGCAATTTCCTTGTTTCTTGTTCCTTTGGCTAAGAGATCTAAAACTTCTACTTCTCGAGTAGATAGTTTTTTAAAGTTGTTATAATGGCTCTTTTTGTAGTCTCTTTCGTTTAATTGTTTGCTTAGATTGTCGCTTAAAAAAATTCCGCCGCGCATTACACGAATAAAAGCCTGAGAGAATTCCTTGTCGCTACAAGTCTTACATAGATAAGCAGAAGCTCCAGACTTAATGGTACTTAAGGCATAAATCTCTTCTGGTTGGCGACTCCAAACAAAGACACGCATATTTCGATTCAACTCTTTCAGTTCTTTAATAGTTTGTAAACCGTTAAAGTCAGGAAGGTCTAAATCTGCAATAACAATCTTAGGTTGTTCTCTTCGAATCAGATTTTTTAATTCAGCAGTATCACTTGCCATAGAAGCAAAAGACAAACCTACGTTCAGGTTTTCTAGAACGGTTACGATACCAATACCCGTAAGAGGATGCGGGTCAGCTATTAGAATTTTCATAGTTGGCGTATAGTAATTGTAAGTTGGCTAGTTTAAAGTTATAAATTTATCAGTTTAAACCTTGTAATTACAATGGTAAATCTATGAAATGCAATTATTTTAGTTCAAAAGGTATTTTACAGACCGGAATTGGATTCATTTTATGTTGATTAGCTCGATTTAAGCGTAAATAAATTTTGTAAACCACTTTGTCTCTTCCTTCAAAATCATCAGGAGATTTGCCTGCATCTTTTTGAACCATAGCCCATTCTAATTCATCATAAGTAGCGCCTATTTGGTCTTCGTCACTACGACTATCCCCGAATAATCCATCGGTAGGAGCCGCATTTTGAATTGACATTGGAACTCCAACTTCTGCTGCTAAAGCATACACCTCAGATTTCATAAGATCTGCAATAGGGCTTAAATCTACACCGCCATCTCCGTATTTAGTGTAAAAACCTACACCGAAATCTTCTACTTTATTTCCTGTTCCAGCGACTAGCATTCCGTGTAAGCCAGCAAAGTAATATAGGGTCGACATTCTAAACCTTGCCCGAGTGTTGGCTAGAGAAAGGAATAATTTGTCACTTTCTTCTGCAACAGGCACTTGTTTTTTGAATGTTTCGAAAACAGGAGTTAAATCAACTCGTTCGTCACTTACATTAGGAAAGCATTCTTTTAATTGAGCAATGTGCTCTTGCGCTCGACTAACATGACTTGGATGTTGGTGGATAGGCATTTCTAGGCAAAGAGTCGGTAAACCAGTTTTAGCACAAAGTGTTGAAGTTAAGCCGCTATCTATACCTCCACTAACTCCTACGACAAATCCATTTACACCAGCATTTGTTGCGTAGTCTTTTAACCAATTTACAATATGATCTATAACCTTAGCCTTATCCATTTTTTTAATTTTAATAGTAACACTAAAATAACTAAAAAGTAGTTATACTTAAGGCTTACAGTGCTAGTTTAATTATTTTTGTGAGATGTATAAAATTAGAGAAATCATTTTGTCTAGAATCTTTCTATTCGGTACTTTAGTTAGCACGCTTTTGTTTGTTAACTGTAATAAAGCGTATAAAACTCCAGAGGAAATAGAGAATATTGCTGTAAATCTTTCAATAGAAAGGTTCGAGCAACAATTCTTTAAACTTGATGTAGTTTCATTGTCAAAATTAAAATCTAAATACCCGTATTTATTTCCATCTACGTATCCTGAAAGTTTCTGGTTACAGAAATCTAATGATACTATTCAATTAGGGTTAAAAGAAGAAGTCACTAAGGTGTACCCCAATGTACGTTTATTGAAAGAAGAGTTGACTCAGTTTTATAAGCATTTATTATATTATTACCCACAAATAAAGGTGCCAGAGGTAATTACAATCACAAATGATGTAGATTATAAAAACAGTGTTATTCAAGGAAAAGAAAAATTACTTATAGCTCTAGATTGTTATTTAGGTAGTGATCATGAGTTTTATCAAAACATGTCTGGTTACATAGCCGAAGGTTTATCTAAAGAAAATATAGTTATTGATGTTGCAGAGGTATACGCACGTAAAATTGTAGGGAGAAATTCAGAGAGAAATTTTGTAGGGCAGATAATACACTATGGGAAACAGTTATACCTAACAAATGCTTTTGTGCCTTTTAGGTATAGTAGCCAGGTCTTAAGGTATACAGAAGATCAATGGAAGTGGGCTGAAGCCAACGAAAAATTTACTTGGCAGTATCTTATAGACAAAGAAATATTGTTTGGTACAGATAAAAATTTAGCTAGTCGATTTATTCAAGAAGCTCCGTTTACTAAATTTTATTTGGATTTTGATGCAGAAACACCACCACGTTTAGGACAATATATAGGTTTCAAAATTGTAGAAGCTTTTATGCAGCATAATAAAGTATCTTTGCAGCAGCTTGTCGAACTCGATAGCAAATACATTTTTGAACATTCTAAATACAAACCCAAAAAATAATGGCAGTAAAGCATACTTCTAAAATTAGTTTGAATGTAGGTCTAGATGAAAATAAAATTCCGGAGACTTTAACATGGAGTGCAGAAGATGGAGGGGTTAAAGAAGAAGAAGCAAAAGCTTTTTTATTATCGGTTTGGGATTCGAAAGCTAAAGAAAGTTTAAAGATTGATCTTTGGACTAAAGATATGCCAGTAGACGAAATGAGAATCTTTTTTCATCAGACTTTAGTAGCAATGACAGATACTTTTCATCGTGCGACACAGGACGATAAAATGGCTGCTACAATGAAAGATTTTACAGACTATTTTGCGGAGAAGTTAGAGTTGAAGAAATAATATTCTACCCTATTAGTAGCATGCTAAACTTTAGAGTATAGATCGTTTCACTGAAAGAGAATAGAAAATGGACTTTTTGTATATCAATATATTGGACGTTTTGGTCTAAAATTTTTAGTTTCAAAAATCACAAGACACTCTAAATAAAATACCTAATATCACTAGCATCCGAAACTTTAGAATATAGACCGTTTTACCGAAAGAGAAGAGGAAATAGACTTTTATATATCAATACATTGGACGTTTTCGTCTAAGACTTTTTCAATCCATCTTAGAAAATATATTTTCTAAAATTTTTAGCTTCAAAAATTCACAAGACACTCTAAATAAAACATTTAATATTAAATATCATTTCTAAAACTTAAAACTTTCGGATACTAGTGTATCCCTATAGAGTAAACAACAAAAGATCTCCTGTTATTCAAGAGATCTTTTATTTTTTTATGAAATGAATGTGGTATGATACACCATTTTTTCTATTTGATGGCATTAAATAACTTTACCGACTTTGATAGCTTCCTACATTCAAGTTATATATTTTAAATTTACTTTTTAACCCAGTAATCCATTACCAAGACATCCTCTAGTAAAGGACCTATTTTTTTTACTAAAGCCTGATGTTCCTTATGAAAAAGGTATATTTCTCGTGAATGTTCATTGCTAAAAGTTAAGGTAAACGTATGTGTAAACCCTTTGCTATGCCCTTCTGTACTATCATTAACTCCCCATTCTAGATTTAGAATTTCAGGAATTTTGTTTTTCAAATTATCAAACTCAGTCTCAGCTTCTTCTATTTGTTCTGGCGTAGCGGACTCCTTATAGTCTAAAATCACTACATGCTTCAGTAGCTCTCTATCGTGATTTACCTTCTCGGGCTCTACTTTGTAAGACACTACTTTACCCATATCAAAGCGCTGAGAACCTGCTAAAAGAAATTTGTCTTCTCCAATGGTTAATGCATTTAGACCATAATAAATAGAAAAACCTGTTTCTAAATAATGTAAAGGAACTAAATTCCCATCAACACTTAATTTAAGTAACTGAATAGCTGCATCATCTCTGGTACCAACTGCCAAAATTGCTTCTTTACTATTAACCGATATTACTTCGATTCTAGTTTGCCCCATTAGTTTTGTAGACTCATCATCTTTCAATACAGAATGAGGTATCAAAGCACCACTTTCATCTATTTTAAAAACACTTACAGCATCTCCATGATATACAAAATCCGTCTTCTTAATAAATCCTTTCCTTGTATAATACTTATGATGCCTATGTCCTACCACAATGTAATATTGATCTCCAAACTGAACCCCTGTTACAGGATAAGCCCCCGTCAGATAACGATCTGTAGTGTTGTCATGGATACTATTTACGTGTTTAAAAGTTCCGTCATCAAAAACCTGAAAGCCACTTACACCATTATCCTGAAAACCTCCTGTATACAGATATGTTTTCTCTTTAATCTTATGTACATACATGCCAATAATACCATCTGTATGGATTTCTTCGGTATCCTTAATGGATTGTACATGGGTTAGTTTTCCATCCTTGTGTATTCGAAAACAGCTAAGCCCAGGTGTTGTTCTTTCTAAGCCACCTACAAACAAATACGAAGTATCTTTCATATGTACGATTTGTAATGTAATCCCTACAGCTAAATGTGTTTCTTCCGTATCTTCTACGTAAGAAACTCTTTTTAGAGATCCATTTTTCAAGACTTTATGTGTCTCAATAACATTTCCGAATTTATTCGCTACAAATAGATAATCAGTCCCTTCGATATTATCAACCACCATTCCTCTGGCGGGACCTTTCTCCTTATACAATTGATGTGCACTAATCTTAGTAAGGCTTCCTGTTTTATCAATTCCATACACATCGATACCACCAAAACCACCTACATACACAAAATTAGAGTCTCCTTTTTTGTAACTCGTAATAGTAACCGTATTTTTTCCTGATATTGCTTTAAAATCTTTACGATACAATCGTAATTGCTCTGCATCTTGGGCTATAAAGTATTGACTAAATAGTAGAGTCAACACTAACAATACACTTTTTATATTTTTCATTTTAAAAATTATTTCAGAATAGATTTCGCTCCAGTTGTAGCAATATCGTGGTCTTGCTCTATAGTTCCACCACTTACACCGATAGCCCCGATAATTTTACCAGCTACATTTTTAATCGGCACTCCTCCTGGAAAAGTAATTAAACCTCCATTAGAATGTTCGATATTATAAATAATTCCTCCTGGTTGTGTTAATTTACCTAAATCACCTGTAGCAATATTAAAATATCTAGAAGTTTTAGCTTTCTTAATCGCCACGTCTATACTTCCCAAATACGAACCATCCATACGTACAAATGCTTTTAGGTTTGCACCTGCATCTACCACAGCAATATTTACTAAAACATTGTCTTTCTCTGCTTTTTTCTTAGCGGCTAACATCGCCGTTAAAGCTTCTTCTGTAGTTAAATCATTGGTGATTTGAGCCTGAAGCATTGCTGTGAAACCGCAATAAATTACCAATAAAACGAAGACGGATTTAATTTTTTGTATTGAATTCATTTTAGCTAAGTTGTTTTAATAATAATTTTGCTACAGAAATTGAAGACGCAGGATTTTGTCCAGTAATTAAATTACCATCAGCAACTGCATAGTCTTTCCAGTCATCTCCATTTGAGAAAACTCCACCTTTTGCTTTCAACTCGTCCTCCACTAAAAACGGAACGATCTTATCTAGTTCTATTGCTTTTTCTTCAGAATTGGTGAAAGAAGTTACTTTTTTACCTTGCACTAAAGGATTTTCTTCTTTAGTTTTTACATCCTTAAATACTATCGGAGCATGGCAAACTGCTGCAATTGGTTTTTCTTGTTCATAGAAACGTTCTATTAGCGCTACTGAAGTTTTATCTTCTGATAAATCCCATAGTGGTCCATGACCTCCTGGATAGAAAACTGCATCGTAATCCGCAGCCTCTACTTCGTTTAACATAATTGTCTTTGATATCTTTTGCTGAAGAGCATCGTCTTCATTATAACGAATAGTCGAAGGGGTTTGCGAATCTAAGGCATTACTTTTTGGATCTATTGGAGGCATCCCTCCTTTTGGAGAGCTTAAAGTTACCACTACGCCATTGTCTACTAAATGGTAATACGGTGCTGCAAATTCTTCTACCCAAAATCCTGTTTTTTGACCCGTATCCCCTAATTCAGAATGACTTGTTAAAACAAATAATACTTTTTTCATTGAAATCTAAGTTTGATTACAAAGTTTAAAAACCTCTTTTTAAAAACTGTTGAACAAGTTCAATCTAAAAAAATGGGCTACAAATTTCAAACAAATTCACTCCTTACTTACACTTATTATTATATATTTATCGAAACTAACTACACATGCAAGACATTAAATTTCCCGTTCAATTAGACTTTAATATTTCAACATTCGCAAATGATTTCACTGCGTACGATGCAGATGAAAAAGTTATCGCTTATGTAAAACAAAAACTATTCAAACTAAAAGAAGATATCAGTGTCTTTAGTGATGCGTCTCAAAGCAAAACCAATTATAAGATAAAAGCGAATAAATGGTTAGACTTCAATACTGCTTACGATTTCCATAATGCGGAAGGAAAGGTATTTGGTAAAGTAGTCCGTAAAGGATGGAAATCAATTTGGAAAGCGGAATACCAGATTGTAAATGAACACGAAAAAACCATCTACCAAATCAACGAAGAAAACCCTTGGACTAAAGTACTAGACCGCTTTGCTGGAGAAATCCCAATACTTAACTTTTTCACAGGATATCTATTTAATCCTTCGTACATCTTAAAGGATTTACAAGGAAAAGAAATCGTTCGTTTAAAGAAAATGCCTTCTTTCTGGGGAAAGAAATTCGAAATTGATGAATTACAACCTCTCGACGGCTCGAATGATGACCGTATCTTACTAGGACTAATGATGATGATTCTATTAGAAAGACATCGAGGCTAAATCGTATAGCTCTTGTGAATACTTTGTACTGAATACTTTGTACTGAAAGTATAGAATCGTAATTTTGCGCAAAATAGTTTCTTTTGAAAAAGCACGAAAATGCGTGTACCTACAGTAGCCCCAAACGCAGTGTGGTAACCATCGGTACTTTTGATGGTGTACATATAGGTCACAAAAAAATATTAGAACGTTTGACAACCGTGGCTTCTAAACATGATTTAGAATCGATTATTCTTACGTTCTTCCCTCATCCAAGAATGGTGTTGCAAAAAGATGCTGACATTAAGCTGATTAATACTATGGATGAGCGCTCTCAGATTTTAAAAGAAACTGGGCTAGACCATCTAGTGATTCACCCTTTCAGCGTAGAGTTTTCTCAATTATCTGCTAAGGAATATGTGCAACAAATGCTAGCGAAGTACCTAAAGGCTAAAAAAGTAATTATTGGTTACGATCATCGTTTTGGAAAAGGTCGCACAGCAGATTTATATGATTTAAAAGTATACGGAGATTGTTTTGATTTTGAAGTTGAAGAAATTACTAAGCAAGAAATTAAGGACGTAGCAGTAAGTTCTACCAAAATTAGAAAAGCACTTTTAGAAGGAGAAATCGAAAAAGCCAATAATTACTTGGGATATTCTTTTATGCTTACAGGGAAGGTAATTAGAGGGAAACAACTAGGGCGTACCCTAGGATATCCTACTGCTAATCTACATATTCCAGAAACTTACAAGTTGATTCCTAAAAATGGGGTGTACGTTGTAAAATCTTGTATTGATAACAAGAAATATTACGGAATGATGAATATTGGAATGAATCCTACTGTTGGTGGTTCTAAACAGACTATAGAGACGTATTTCTTCGATGTTGACATGAATCTTTACGATAAAAACATTCAAATTTGTTTATTGAAGCGTATTCGAGATGAGAAGAAGTTCAATTCTATAAAGGCCTTAAAAGAGGCCATGTCAGATGACGAAGATTTTGCTCGCGAATACCTTGCCGAATTGATTTAGAAAACTTCTACTATGCAACGCTGGTTATTTAAAGCTACAGACAATAGTCCACTAATTATTTTTAGAATTATTTTTGGCTTCTTAGTCTTATGCGAAAGCTGGGGTGCCATTGCTACAGGTTGGGTTCACCGCACATTAATTGAACCTAAATTTACCTTTAACTTTATTGGTTTAAATTTTTTACAGCCATTACCCAGAAATGGAATGTACTTCTATTTTATTTTAATGGGTATTTGTGGAATTCTAATCATGTTGGGGTACTTCTACCGACTAGGTTCTATACTATTTGCTATATTATGGGGCTGCGTGTATTTAATGCAGAAAAGCTCGTACAATAATCATTATTACTTACTATGGTTGTTAGCTATAATTATGGCTGTATTACCCGCTCATAAAGATGTATCCTTGGATACTAAATACGGAAAAGTCAAACGTAGCGAATGGATGCCAAATTGGGTATGGTTCTTTATTGTTGGACAATTATTTATCGTCTATACTTTTGCTTCTGTTGCCAAACTATATCCTGATTGGCTAGATGGAACAGTTGCTAAAAACTTAATGGCGAGCAAAAGTAAATTTCCAATAGTAGGTACATTATTACAACAAAACTGGGCGCATCAAGTTATTATATGGTTTGGGATCTTATTCGATTTACTAATTATCCCTGCTTTGTTATGGAAGCCTACACGTAAAATCGCCTTTGTTTTAGCGTTGTTTTTCCATCTCTATAATTCTGCTGTACTTCAAATAGGGATTTTTCCTTACTTAGCTTTGGGCTTTACCGTCTTCTTTTTTCCTAGAAAAACGATTAGAAATCTATTTTATCCGAAACCTAAAAAAGAACAACTGACAGAAACGACAAATTTTAAATATTCACCTGTAGTAACAGTCTTATTGTTTTCTTGGCTTATCAGTCAAATTTTACTTCCCTTAAGGCACTGGGGGATTGACGAAGATGTCTTATACACTGAGGAAGGACACCGATTGAGCTGGCGTATGATGTTGCGTTCTAAATCAGGTTACAACCATTTCTATATTCAGAAAGAAAATAGTGCCAAACAACAGTTAGTCTCTTTAAGAGAATACCTAACACCGAAGCAAATTCGATCGATGACAGGAAAACCAGATATGATCTGGCAATTCGCTCAGCATCTAAAATCAGAATACGCTAAAAAAGGTGAAACCATTAAAGTTTTTGTCACTAATAGAACGACTGTTAATCGAAAAACCACATACCAACTAATAGATCCTAAAGTTGATTTAACTACTGTTCCTTGGGATTATTTTAAGCATAGTGATTGGGTTTGGGGACCTAAAAAGTAGATAGACAATTATTGGCCAAACAAAAACATATCGAAAATTATTTTCCAGAAAAATAAAACATAATTTCTTCGATCTGACTCATCCGAATTTTTCAATCAAGGTTTCCTTAATTAACTTTATGGATCATCAATTTATACTATTTCCTATATGAATTTACTTTAAGGAAAAATGATGAATTTAGGAATTCTACAAGTCCACTAGTATCCGAAAGTTTTAAGTTTTAGAAATGATAATTAATATTTTATTTAGAGTGTCTTGTGAATTTTTGAAGCTAAAAATTTTAGAAAATATATTTTCTAAGATGGATTGAAAAAGTCTTAGACGAAAACGTCCAATGTATTGATATATAAAAGTCTATTTTCTCTTCTCTTTCAGTGAAA
>CALFUO010000150.1 GCA_937929895.1 uncultured Aquimarina sp. | reverse complement strand
GTTATCTGAAAATTAATTAATTCTTGTTTAGTTAACTCTCTATATTTCCCTCTAGGCAAATCCTTTTTAGTTAATCCACCTAATACCGTACGATCAATTTTTAAAACTTGGTAACCTAGCTTTTCAAAAATGCGCGTTACGATCCTTCTTCTTTGTGATGTCAACTGAATCCCAATCTCTCTTTTATTATCATTTAAATAATGTAGTTCTTGTACTGGAATCTGAGCGTCCTCGATAAAAACACCTTCCAAAATTTTATCGTAATGAACAGGTGACAAATTTTTATTCAATTCCAACTGATAAATCTGGCGAATACGATTCGATCCATTGACGCTTCCTAAAAAACTATCATCGTTTGAGAGTAGTAATAACCCTGTAGCACTACGTTCCATTTTCCCTATTGGCTTCAACGTGCTTTTAGCTGCATTTCGCAAAAGATAGTATACAGACTTTTCTTCATTCGAGGTATTCAACTCAACCGTAAACCCCTTAGGCTTATTGATTAGAATATATTTTTTCTCAATAGGAGTAATTACTTGACCGTCAAAATTTACTACGTCAGTCATTTTTACTTTGTATCCCATTTCAGTGACTACCTCTCCATTCACGCGCACCACACCAGTACTGATATACAAATCAGCTTCTCGACGCGTACACATTCCAGAGTTTGCGATATACTTATTCAATCGAATCTCACTAGGATTCAAATTTACTTTAGGCTTCGATCTCGTTCCCCCTTGCTGACTAGACTTATTAAAACTTCTAGGATTTCCTTTTCCATTTCTCGGACCTGACGGTCTACGTTTTCCTCCTTTATTTCCGTTATCTTGTGGCATTGGGTTATTTTTTTATGCAAAGATACATTTTTGGTGGTCAGGTATTAGGTATCGGGCATCAGGTTTTTAAACACTCAAAACATCCATTTTAAAATTTAAATTAAAATCAATTCATTTTGCACTAGAATAAACACAATACTAAGTCGACTCCCGATACCTAATACCTAATAGCCACAGCTCCGCTGTTGACCATCGTAATATTCCTTATCTCTAACCATTCCATATTACACAAATGACGCATCTTTACTAACGATTTTGTTAAATTTGCACTCCTTCTATTTTTACAAGCTCGACGAGCTTTTCTAAATACTTAGATAGGAAGCTTTTAAAAAAACCAAAATGAGTAAGACATTATTTGACAAGGTATGGGATTCACATGTAGTAAGACATGTTGAAGATGGCCCAGATGTATTGTTAATCGATCGTCACATGGTACACGAAGTAACGAGTCCAGTGGCTTTCTTAGGTATTAAAAATCGTGGTATCGGAGTTCTGTATCCCAACAAAACTTTTGCTACTGCAGATCACAATACCCCTACAATTAACCAACACCTACCAGTGGAAGACCCACTATCGGCTAACCAGCTAGCTGCATTAGAAAGAAATGCAAAAGAGCATGGTATTAGTCACTGGGGGCTTGGACACGAGAAAAATGGTATTGTACACGTTGTAGGACCAGAATATGGAATTACTCAACCAGGTGCAACTATGGTATGTGGGGATTCGCATACTTCTACACACGGTGCTTTCGGTGCGATTGCTTTCGGTATCGGAACTTCGGAAGTAGAGATGGTATTGGCTTCGCAATGTATTATGCAGCCAAAACCTAAAAAAATGAGAATTAATGTAGAAGGTGAACTTTCTTTAGGTGTAACACCTAAAGATGTTGCTCTATACATTATTTCGAAACTAACTACTTCAGGAGGTACTGGGTATTTTGCAGAATTCTCTGGTGAAGTATTTAGACAAATGACCATGGAAGGTCGTATGACTGTATGTAATATGAGTATCGAAATGGGAGCTCGTGGAGGAATGATTGCTCCTGACGAGAAAACGTTCGAATACATCAAAGGTCGCGAGCATACTCCAAAAGGAGCTGATTGGGATAGAGCAATGGAATATTGGAAGACACTTTACACTGAAGAAGATGCTGTGTTCGATAAAGAATTGACTTTCTATGCTAAAGATATAGAACCAATGATTACTTACGGAACTAACCCTGGTATGGGACAAGGAGTTTCGAAAGCGATTCCTTTCTCTAAAGATGCTGCTGAAGCAGAAGCTACTTATAAAAAGTCTTTAGAATATATGGACTTTAACGAAGGAGAAAGCATGATTGGTAAGCCTATCGATTTTGTATTTATCGGAAGTTGTACTAATGGACGTATCGAAGACTTCCGTGCTTTTACAGAAATCGTAAAAGGTCGCAAGAAAGCAGATAATGTTACTGCATGGTTAGTACCAGGATCACATAAGGTTGAAGCCGCTATTAAAGAAGAAGGTTTATTAGACATCTTAGAAGAAGCTGGTTTCGTACTACGTGAGCCAGGATGTTCAGCTTGTCTAGCAATGAATGACGATAAAGTACCTGCAGGAAAATATGCCGTAAGTACATCGAATCGTAACTTCGAAGGGCGCCAAGGACCTGGGTCTAGAACACTATTAGCTTCTCCTTTAGTTGCCGCAGCTGCTGCCGTAACAGGAAAAGTAACTGATCCTCGTGAGTTAATGCAATAATTCGCAAAGCGAATTGCTACAAGCCTCGAGCGATAAGCAACGGGGTTTCTTAATTACTAATAATTTATGCTGACAGCCGATAGCTGACAGCTCAAAGCCAAAAATTATGGCATACGATAAATTTGAAATATTAAAAAGTACTGCGTACCCACTTCCGATTGAGAATGTGGATACCGACCAAATTATTCCTGCTCGTTTCTTAAAAGCAACTGAAAGAAAAGGGTTTGACGAAAATTTCTTTAGAGATTGGAGATACAATAAAGACGGTAGTCCAAACGAAGACTTTATCCTAAACGATACTAGATATGCAGGTAGCAAAATACTAGTAGGTGGTAAAAACTTCGGATCTGGTAGTTCTCGAGAGCACGCTGCATGGTCTGTTTACGACTTTGGATTACGTTGTGTAATCTCTAGTTTCTTTGCAGACATCTTTAGAGGAAACTGTTTAAACGTAGGTGTTTTACCAGTTCAGGTTAGTGAATCTTTTTCTGATAATATCATAAAAGCGCTACAAGAAGATCCTACTACCGAAATCGAAGTAAATCTTTTTGAACAAAAAGTTACTTTATTAAGCACCGGAGAAAGTGAAAATTTCGAAATTAACGGTTACAAAAAAGCAAACATGTTGAATGGCTTTGACGACATAGACTACTTAACAAATATTAAAGAAGAAATAGTTGAATTTGAAGCTGCATCTCCTTTAAGATCGTAAATAAATATATTTCGATATATACTAAAGTCCTCAAGCAAATCTTGAGGACTTTTTTTATACTATCCACTAAATAATACCATTTCCTAATTGAATTTACCATTCATAAAGACTCCTTTACTATTTCTATTGAAATTTAAAGAGCGAACGTATAATTATGAAGATTTTCGAAATAGAAGACCCCGCTACTTTTCAAAAAAACTAAATAATCACAAAAACTTCTCTAATTGAAACATTAATGATACAATAATAATATAATATTGTATTTTTGTTACTGATTATGGGAAGAGGACTAAAAACAAAAATAAAGGAATCTATAGATGAGATTTTAGTTATTAAAAGAACGCTAACCGATTCTAAAGCTTTATTAAAAGCAGATTTTCTAATTCACACCAAACAGAAAACATTTCCAACCCAACAAGAATTAGCCAAGTTTCTTGCTTTAAACAACCGAACTCCTTCTAGATGGTTAAAAAACTATAGAGAAAAAGGACTTGTAGACTTTCTTGGACCAGAACTTAGACCTAATAGCAAAACAAGAAAAATAAATAAGGAACAAATTCATGCTATTAAAGACCGACACACAGTAAAACCATTTACAAGCTATAAAGAAGCTTACCAATGGGTTTTAAGCGAGTTTCGACTTGAGATCAGCGAAACCTCTATATGGTTAATCATGACAAAAAAACTTGGTATTAAATTAAAGAGTTCTCGTGGTGGTCGATATAAGCAAAAACCATAACAAATTTACCCTCAAAATCTCTCTTCCAGAAACAGCTTTAGTATTACACTAAAACCTTAAATTTGTGCTCGACATAAATATTAGATTAATGTACAGAACACATACTTGTGGAGCTTTACGCACCGAGGATATAGACAAGAAGGTTACCCTTTCTGGATGGGTGCAAAAAACTAGAGACAAAGGATTTATGATTTGGGTAGATCTTCGTGATCGCTACGGAATTACTCAATTAATTTTCGACGAATCTCGTACCGATAAAGCTGAAATAGAAAAAGCTAAAACCCTTGGACGCGAGTATGTAATTCAAGTTACCGGAACGGTGATTGAACGTGAATCAAAAAACCAAAATATTTCAACGGGGGATATTGAAGTATTGGTTGACAAATTAACTATCCTAAATGCTTCTGAACTCCCTCCATTTACTATAGAAAATGAAACAGATGGCGGAGAAGATATCCGCATGAAATATCGTTATTTAGATATTCGCCGTAATCCTGTAAAAAACAACTTAATCTTCCGTAGTCAGGTAACAATGGAAGTTCGTAACTTCTTATCGCAAGAAGGGTTTATCGAAGTTGAAACACCCTATTTAATAAAATCTACTCCTGAGGGAGCTCGTGATTTTGTGGTTCCTTCTCGTATGAATGAAGGTCAGTTCTACGCTTTACCTCAATCCCCACAAACTTTCAAGCAATTGTTGATGGTTGGAGGAATGGATAAATACTTTCAAATCGTAAAATGTTTTCGTGATGAAGATCTTCGCGCAGACCGTCAGCCAGAGTTCACTCAAATAGACTGTGAAATGTCATTTGTTGAACAAGAAGACATTATGAATGTTTTTGAAAGCTTAACAAAATACTTATTAAAAAAGCTACATGACTTTGAAATCGAAAGCTTTCCTAGAATGACTTTCGACCATGCTATGAAGACATATGGGAACGACAAACCAGATATTCGTTTTGGTATGGAATTCGGCGAATTGAATAAAGTAGCCCAACATAAAGATTTCAAAGTATTCAATAGTGCAGAATTAGCAGTTGGTATTGCTGTACCCGGTGGCGCTAGTTACACACGTAAAGAGATCGACAAATTGATTGATTGGGTAAAGCGTCCACAAGTAGGTGCTTTAGGCATGGTTTACGTAAAATGTAACGAAGACGGAAGCTACAAATCTTCTGTAGATAAATTTTACGACCAAGAAGATTTAGCGAAATGGGCAGAAGCTACTGGCGCTAAAGCAGGAGATTTAATTTGTGTACTTTCTGGTGACACAAATAAAGTAAGAGCCCAGCTAAGCGCATTACGTATGGAAATGGCAGAACGTTTAGGATTACGTAAATCAAATGAATTTGCCCCGTTATGGGTTGTAGATTTTCCTCTTTTAGAGCTAGATGAAGAAACAGGTCATTACCATGCAATGCACCACCCATTTACCTCTCCTAAACCTGGACAACTAGGATTACTAGATACCAACCCTGGAGATGTAAAAGCCAATGCATACGATTTAGTATTAAATGTAAACGAAATCGGAGGAGGTTCTATTCGTATCTTCGATAAAGAAACCCAAGCAATTATGTTCAAGCATTTAGGGTTTACTGAAGAAGAAGCTAAAGCTCAGTTTGGATTCTTAATGGATGCTTTTGAATATGGTGCACCACCACACGGAGGGCTTGCTTTTGGTCTAGATCGTTTAGTTGCAATTCTTGGAGGACAAGAAACAATTCGAGACTTTATCGCCTTCCCTAAAAATAATAGTGGACGTGATGTAATGATAGATGCTCCCGCTACTTTAGACAATACACAATTAAGTGAATTAAGCATTGCCTTAAACTTAAAAGAAACCGAATAAACTAAGTTTGTAAAAAATATTATAAGTAATACTACTAACATCCGAAATTTTTAAATTTTAGAAGCATTGGTGTCCGATTAAGATTTTCTAAAAACCTGACAAGGCTTTTAAACACTGACTTTAAAGAAATTTTTTAAAATTCAAAGCATGCTTTTCGATTTATATCAAAGAAATCATGTTTATATTTAAAACAAACAATAAAAATCAGTTATTTTCAGTGTGTTATGGACACAATCTTGATTCCTGTTTCTTGAAGCGAAGCGATCTTGAATCTTTATCAGACACTAATGTTTTAGAAAATATATTTTCTAAAATGAATTAAAAAAGCCTTAGACTAAAACGTCCAATGTATTGATATATATACATATATAAATCTATTCTATTTCAGTGAAACGGTCTATATTCTAAAGTTTCGGATGCTAGTGGGGTAATATAAAGAAAGCACCTATAACTTTATATCTTACAACAATCGAGTAAAAACCCTAAACCAAAAAGAAATGGAATTAGTAAAACAACAAAATATGTCGCTAAAAAACATAAAAATCGGAGGATTATTATTACTAATTACTTTCATTATCTCAAACTGCAAAAACAAGAGTACTTCAAGTAAAGCAACAATAAAGACAGTAACTAACAAATCAATAAGATTAAAAAAAATATTATTTGTTGTCACAAGTCATGATAAAAAAGGAAATACTGGCAAAAAAACAGGTTACTATCTCGGAGAAGTTTCTCATCCTTGGGAAGTTTTACATTCTGCTGGTTATGAAATAGACTTTGTGAGTCCAAAAGGAGGAAAAGCACCTGTAGATGCTTTCGATATGACAGATACTATTAATAAGAAATTTTGGGATAATGAATTTTATCGCAATAAAATTGAAAACACAAAAAAACCAAGTGAAATAAATCCTGATGACTATGTAGCAATCCATTACGCCGGAGGTCACGGAGCAATGTGGGATCTTGCAAACAATGCCGAAATTGCCATAATAGCAAGTACTATTTATGAAAATAATGGTGTAATAAGTGCTGTATGTCACGGACCTGCTGGACTTGTCAATATTAAACTAAGTAACGGAGAGTACCTTGTCGCAGGTAAAAAAGTTAACGGGTTTACCAATGAAGAAGAAATCAAAGTAAAACTAGAAAATGTAGTTCCTTTTATGCTAGAAGATAAATTAAAAAAGCGTGGTGCTATCTTTGAAAAATCGAAACCTTTTACAAAACACATAGCTGTTGACCAAAGATTGGTGACAGGGCAAAACCCACAATCTGCTAAACAAGTTGGTATCGCTACTTTAATAGAATTACAAAAAATTAAAAAACAGTAAACAAGTGGCTGGTGAAACCAATTTATCGAAATTAATAAAGGAAATGACTCCAAAACTAAATGTTGGAGAATATGTTTTTTCTACCCTAACAGATCCTTACACAATTGATAGAAGGGACGCTATTTGTGAATTTAAGGAGAAGGAAGGAACAACAATTGTTATTGAGAAAGAGAAAGCAGATAAGCTTAATTTGAACTATGAATATATTGCTTCTTGGATTACACTCAACATCCACTCTTCTCTTGATGCTGTGGGATTAACGGCTACTTTTTCAACAGAATTAGCAAAAAACAACATCAGTTGTAATGTAATTTCAGGGTATTATCACGACCATATTTTTGTTGACAAAAAAGATACTAACAAAGCAATCAAAGTTTTAACGGAATTGTCTAATAGTTATTAAAAAGGGTACAGGGATCTAAAAAAAAGAGATAATACCAATAATAATCTATCTAAAAAATAGGTAAGGTAGTAATAGCTCCAATTTGGTTCTTTAAAGTTCTTTATTGAGTTTTGGTATTCTGCACCCATTTAGCAGTTTTTCTACACAAGATAACAATCATTGAATATATATCGAACTCAGGCTAAAAAATTAAAGAAATTACGTTTGGCACGTATCAAACTTTATACTTGACCAAAAAAATCGGTGCTTTAAAATCACTTACTTTTTATATACGAACCAGAAAATCCATCTAATGAAAATTCACTAGGTGGATTTTCTTATTAAAATTACACGAACTATTTTTTCGATATTTCTATTGCGTAAGTTTCTATTTTATTTTTTGTCATTTGTTTTGCTTTAGAAGCGTCTTTACTGTAAAAATTACTAAAATTAAAACTACTCCAAACACCTTTCCCCAACTGATTAGTTACCCAAACTGTCACAAAACTATCTTTATCATAAGCTATTACATAAAGCCCCATAGTATTAAAAAACACAGGCACTCCTAACCTTTTACTATCTTGCTCTTGATAAGTATAGATTGCAGGGGGACACTTTTCACATGCTGCTAACGCTAACATTCTTGTCCCGTTGTTTTCTACAAGTTGACCTAGTTTTTTCTTTATTCCTCGCTCCTCGTTTGACAAATAATACGTTCCATCTACATCATCTAGAACCATTACACTTTGCGCAAAAGACGCAAGAAAAGAGTGTGATAAAATAAAAAAAGTAATAATCAATTTCATATTAAATATTTTAGAATATTGGTGTCCGATTATTTTTTTTAAAAATCTGACAAGGCTTTTAAACACTGACTTTAAGATAGTTTTTAAAATTCAAAGCATGCTTTTCGATTTATATCAAAGAAATCATGTTTATGTTTAAAACAAATAATAAAAATCATTTGCTTTCAGTGTGTTATCGACACAATCTTGATTCCTATTTCTTGAAGCGAAGCGATCTTGAATCTTTATCGAACACCAATGATTTTAGAATTCAAATCTAACTAAACTTAAGTTTCTATTTCAATCGCAATTTGACGACTTGATTCGAAATTCATATAATATAGTCAGCTAAGGTGGTATTTTCAAGAATTCTCAATGTACTATCACGCACTTGAATAGTTAATTTATGTACAGAGCAAGTATTTTCATCAGGGCAATCTTCGCATTTTTCATAAAAATTTAAACTTACACATGGTAACATTGCAATAGGCCCTTCTAAAGTACGTATCACTTTAGACATTATAATTTTGTCTGCAGATTGTAATAAAAAATACCCTCCCTGTTTTCCTTTTTTTGAACTTAAGATTTCAGCTTTTTTTAAGCTGAGTAAAATAGCTTCTAAATACTTTTGAGATATATTTTCGTTTGTAGCTATCTCGGAAATAGATACTGGTTCTGCACATTTCTTTTTAGCAATATAAGTAAGTGCTTTAATTCCGTACTTCGTCTTTTTACTAAGCATGCATTAAAATTGACAACAAGGACTAAGTTAATAAAATCTAAACGATACCTATTATACCATTTCTTATATGAATTTATCTTAAAGAAAATGCGCCTCCTAGATAATTGTCATACACGACATACCAATAAAAAAGGCTTACTTATTAAAGTAAGCCTTTGATATACTGAAAATTTCCGTATTATCTATTTTCGATATCCACAAATGATCTATGATTTTCACCTATATAAATTTGACGAGGACGTCCTATAGGTTCTTTTCTTAAGCGCATTTCTCTCCATTGAGCAATCCAACCTGGTAAACGACCTAAAGCAAACATCACAGTAAACATATCTGTTGGAATTCCCATTGCACGATAAATAATACCTGAATAAAAATCTACATTTGGATATAATTTACGTTTTACAAAATAATCATCACTTAAAGCTTCTTGCTCTAATCCTTTAGCGATGTCCAATACGGGATCAGTAACTCCTAAATCCGCTAATACTTCATCAGCAGCTACTTTAATAATTTTTGCCCGAGGATCGAAGTTTTTATATACACGATGCCCAAACCCCATTAAACGGAAAGGGTCTTGTTTATCTTTAGCTTTTGCCATGTACTTCTTTGTATCTCCACCATCTTCTTTAATTGCCTCTAACATTTCTAACACTGCCTGGTTAGCCCCTCCGTGAAGTGGTCCCCATAAAGCTGAAATACCCGCAGAAATAGAAGCAAACAACCCTGCATGAGAAGAACCTACAATACGTACTGTAGAAGTAGAACAGTTTTGTTCGTGATCTGCATGAAGAATTAATAGCTTATCTAAAGCATTGATTATAATATCATTTTGCTTATAATCTGAATTTGGTTTTTTGAATAATAACTTAGCAATATTCTCTACATAACCTAAAGAATCGTCTCCGTAATCTAAAGGCAAACCTTGTTTTTTACGTAATGCCCAAGAAACAAGAATAGGGAACTTACCAAGTATTGTAACAATTGCATTATACATTTCATCTTCAGAATCTACATCTTCAGAATCTGGGTTAAAAGCGATTAATGCACTTGTTAAAGAAGCTAATACTCCCATCGGATGCGCGGATTTAGGAAAACCATCTAAGATTTTCTTAACATCTTCATCAACATGGGATTGAGCTTTAATATCACTTTCAAACTTTTCTAACTCTTCCTTATTAGGAAGGTTTCCGAAAATCAATGCATATGCCGTCTCTAAAAAGTCACCTTTTTCTGCCAAATCTTCAATAGAATAACCACGGTAACGTAATATACCTTGTTCTCCATCTAAATACGTAATAGCACTTTCACAACTACCTGTATTTTTGAATCCTGGATCTAGTGTAATTACTCCACTCGAGCTACCTCTAAGAGCTTTGATATCGATTGCTACTTCGTTTTCTGTTCCTTTAATAATTGGAAACTCATACTTTTTGCCTTCGATCTCAATAGTTGCTATTTCTGACATGAACGAAATTGTTTTTTTAGTTAAAAAATGACGGTTCGCTAATGTACGAATTAATGCTAAATTTTTTTAAGGTATTAAGTAGTTTTTAGCATGAATACTTAAGTATTTTTTATTTGTAGAGAAGAGAAAATAGAATATGAAGCATATACTTGTCTCGCACAAAAAAACGAAGTCTCTATTTCTTAAAAAACTCATTTAATTTATGGAATAAAATAGGATAATATAAAACCTTAAAAACAAGGTCTCTTTTCTGTAATCTAAAAAACAAAAAAAGGTCACAAGCCTAAACTTGTAACCTTTGATATTATTAAAAAGTAAATCGAACGATTACTTCACTTTAAAAGCATTTTCTTGCGGAAAATAAGCAACAGCACCTAATTCTTCTTCGATACGTAATAATTGGTTGTATTTCGCCATACGATCAGAACGAGAAGCCGAACCAGTTTTAATTTGACCTGTATTCAATGCTACAGCTAAATCAGCGATAGTATTATCTTCAGTTTCTCCAGAACGGTGAGACATTACAGAAGTATAACCTGCATTGTGTGCCATGTTTACTGCTGCGATAGTTTCTGTTAACGTACCGATTTGGTTTACTTTTATTAAGATAGAGTTAGCAATACCTTTTTCGATACCCGTTGATAAACGCTCTACATTAGTTACAAATAAATCATCACCTACTAACTGAACTTTATCTCCGATCTTATCCGTTAAGTATTTCCATCCATCCCAGTCGTTTTCGTCCATACCATCTTCGATAGAGATAATTGGGTATTTTGCACATAATTCAGCTAAGTAGTCTGCTTGCTCTTCGCTAGTTTTCACAGCACCACCTTCTCCTTCGAATTTAGCGTAGTTATATTTTCCTTCTTCGTAGAACTCTGCAGAAGCACAGTCTAAAGCAATCTTAATCTCTTCACCGAATTTGTAGCCCGCATTTTCACAAGCTTGTTTAACACAGTCTAAAGCATCTTCAGTACCATCTAATGTCGGAGCAAACCCTCCTTCGTCACCTACTGCAGTACTTAAACCTCTTCCTTTGAAAACTTTCTTTAAGTTATGGAAAATCTCAGTACCAATCTGCATAGCATGAGTAAAAGACTCCGCCTTTACTGGCATAATCATAAACTCTTGGAATGCGATAGGAGCGTCTGAGTGAGAACCTCCGTTGATGATGTTCATCATTGGAACAGGAAGTGTATTAGCACTTACCCCACCAACGTAACGATATAAAGGCATACCTAACTCGTTAGCTGCTGCCTTAGCTACCGCTAAAGAAACACCTAAAATAGCATTAGCACCTAATTTTGATTTGTTTGGAGTACCATCTAATTCGATCATTGCCTTGTCGATAAGGTTTTGCTCGAAAATTGAATATCCTAATAATTCCTCAGCGATGATGTCGTTTACGTTTTCAACAGCCTTAGAAACCCCCTTACCCATGTAAGCAGCTCCTCCGTCGCGTAACTCTACTGCTTCGTGCTCTCCTGTCGAAGCTCCAGATGGAACTGCAGCACGACCTAATACTCCGTTTTCAGTAATTACATCTACTTCTACTGTAGGGTTTCCACGTGAATCAAGAATTTGTCTTGCGTGAATATTAGTGATAATACTCATTTTTCTCTTTTTTGTTAATTAATGTTAAACTTTGGCAATATACGAACACTGCCCATTTTTGATATTACTATAGTGTTATTATTATTCATAAAAAACAGAGGAAACAGCAGAAAAGAGACTAGCTTTTTAACAACTCGTCCCTTTTCTATATTTTCTATCTTCTAATCCTAACTTAAATTCGAAATAAACTGATCGAATAAGTACGTTCCATCATTTGGACCCGGACTTGCTTCTGGGTGGTATTGTACCGAGAAAATATTCTTGTCCTTGATCTTGATACCAGCTACAGTTCCGTCATTTAAGTGTAAATGTGTAATCTCTACATTAGGATTCGCTTCTGCACTTTCTTTTTCTACTGCGAAACCATGATTTTGCGAAGAAATTTCTCCTTTGCCTGTTTCTAAGTTCTTTACCGGATGGTTAATTCCTCTATGCCCATTAAACATTTTGAATGTTTTAACGCCTTGAGAAATTGCCAATACTTGGTGTCCTAAACAAATCCCGAAAGTAGGCAAGTTACGCTCTACTAATTCCGAAGCTACTTTAATGGCACTTTCTAATGGTTCTGGATCTCCAGGTCCATTAGATAAAAAGTAACCATTTGGCTTCCATGCTTCCATTTCACTTAATGGGGTATCGAAAGGGAATACTTTTATATAAGCATCTCTTGATGCTAAGTTTCTTAAAATATTTCTCTTAATACCTAAATCTAAAGCTGCAATCTTATAGGTTGCATCTGGATTACCAAAGAAATAGGGTTCCGAAGTAGATACTTTAGATGCTAACTCTAAACCTTTCATTTCAGGTGTGGCAGCTAATTTCGCTTTTAATTCTTCAGTATTATCAACTTCTGTCGATATTACCGCATTCATTGCTCCGTTGTCACGGATATAACTTACTAAAGCACGCGTATCTACATCACAAATAGCTAGTAAGTCATTTTCTTCTAAGAAAGATTGCAATGATTTTCCTCCTGGTCTAGAAAATTCGTAGCTAAAGTTTTTAACTACTAAACCAGCAATTTTAATAGAGTCCGATTCTACCTCTTCTTCTAATGTTCCGTAATTACCAATATGTGCATTGGTAGCTACCATAATTTGTCCAAAATAAGAAGGATCTGTAAAAATCTCTTGATATCCCGTTGTTCCTGTATTAAAACATACTTCTCAAAAAACACTTCCTTCTTTCCCTACTGCTTTCCCGTGGAAAATAGTACCATCAGATAACATTATGATGGCCTTTTTCTTAGACTGGTACTTCATAAAAACTACTTTGAACGTTTAGACGATTGAAGATTTACTTTCCCTTTAGGGATTTGGTAAATCTGCGCAAAAGTACAACAAATTGTAGATTTTTTAATAGGTTAATCAACATTAATTGATTGTTGCAAGAAATTGAGGTATTAATACCATTTTCTAATTGAATTTACCGAATTAAAAAGCGCCTTTT
>CALFUO010000149.1 GCA_937929895.1 uncultured Aquimarina sp. | reverse complement strand
AGCAAAAAAACACTCTACGCAGTTATAGGGACTAACATTAAAGGAGATTTAAAAAAATTAGAAGAGTTTGAAAAACAACAGCTCACGTTATTTTAAACATCTGCAGCCTCTATGCCATAGGTAATTTTATACTCTTGAACTCCATCATCTCTTTTAATACGTTGCAATCTTTTTCTTACCAATCGGCTAGTGTTCTCTAGTACTCTAAATCCGTGTAGTTTTTCGTGAATATATTGTATTTCGTTCTGAATACTCCAAGCATCTTGTTGTTGTTTTATAGGAGCCAATCCACTTGTATTGGTTAGCTTTAAATTAGCTACTGTAATTACAATGTCTCCAGATGCGTTTTGTCTGTTTATAGGGTTCTTTTTTCTATCTTTTCCTATATCACTAAAGGTTAAGTTAGAAATATCAATCAAACAGCAAGGCCATTTTACAGGAAAGTTAGGGCTATAATTGTCTAGCTGTCCTGTGTCTTCATCTACATATGGAATACTAGGAATTTCTTTTATTTTGTTTTGAATAGAGGGTATAAAATGTATCATTTTTTTAGAATGGTTTTAAGGTGTTGCTCAACTTCCTTCATATTAATATTAGCTACTTTTTTTACTATTTTATGAACCTCTGGGTGTTCCCCAATAAATTGTCTTTGTTCAATTTTCATTTTGGTTCCAACAGGTTGCATAGCCAAAGCTTTCCATTTTTGAGCCTCAGCGGTTAATCTTTTATTGCGTTGGGTATTTGCTGCAGCTTTCTTTTTAATACTAAATTGTATGCCACCGTATGCCTTGTAATACATCGCCCAAAAAAAACTTTTCATTTTGGCAGTAACGATTATCTCTCCACCCTCGTTTTGAATTTTCATATAGGGTAGGTTACTGGACCAGGTAGTTTGATCTTCTGTAACAACAGGATTCTGTATACTTCTTCGTCCTTTCCCTGTTCTTAACAAAGTAGATCCTTTGCTATTTGGGTATTTGTCCGTTTTCCAACTTTCGTCAAAAAAAGCCTTACGTTCAAAGTTTCTGTCAAACTCTTGACTAATCTCTACAGAGGCATCTTGTAATATTAATTGACTTATTTGTTTAAAATCCATATATTTGTATTTATGAATGGGCAAGATTTATATTTAAAACTCTCTAAGAGAGACTACACAGGTAGTCCTCAGGACAACTATGCTCAATTATTAGGGACTATTTTTCTACATATACAGTCGGATATTTTTAAGTTATTAGAGCAAGCTGATAAGCTTGGTAAGAAACTGAAAATTGAACGATCTAATTCCTTAGACGAATACACTATTGACAATATTACTTTAGTTTAAGTAGTTTGTTAATTAACTTAATAGAATCTTCGTAAAGATCAGGTGCCAATCTTTTAAATGTTTCATTTCCTGCAAACTTATTCTCAAAGGCATGCGCTAAAAATTCAGCTTCGGAATTACCCTTTAAACTAAAATAGCTCTTATCATGTCCTCGTCCAAAATTCGAATTTAAAGACATAATGGTGTCGTCAAGAGCTCCTGTTTGCTCCATGTCGTTCCATCTACTTTCTATATAAGAACTGATTCCATTTTTATTGGCTTTTTCACTTAAATCTATAAATAGTTTATTGTTATCTTTTCCGTAAAGCTTTCTGTATTTATCCATGGTTTGTTTAACCAAAGGATTGTTTTTTAAACCTAATTGCCAATCAATAGCATGTCCAAACTCATGATACACTACGCTTTCCGCTTTCCATTTGCTTTTTTTACGTCTCCTGTCTATAGGTATTTTTACAATCTCCTTCCCCGGTAAATAATAAGCTCCTGTACCAGTTTGTCCTGGAGGATTCACTGTAGTAAATTTAGTTTCGGAATCAATGTATTTAAAAATGGTTCTGTCAACAGTAATGTTTAACTTTTGCTCGTATTCATAAAAACCTACAGGTATATTCATGTCATTCGGTTTTATAGTACCTTTTGCAACTTCTTCTTTAACAAATTTTGCTCCCTTAACCTTGTTATATGGATGATTTGGAGGAAATACAATTTGTTTTTTACCAGGATTAAATCGGAATATCTCTAGTTTGTTTTTACCGTTTTTATCAATAGCAGTGGTTGCCTTTTCCCCTTTTTCAATAGCATCTTTACTATCAGAAACTTTGTGTAATGTTCTTAATACTTGTACCACTAAACATCTACAACGCCATCCATTTGGAGCAAAATATTTATCCCAAAACGGATCGTTTTTTGGCAAAGTAATATTATGTAGTATAGCATGTGTATCTCTTACCCTATCATCATTAGCAGTACGGTATTGTAGCCAATAACGTTCATCATCACTAAAACGCTCCCATCTATCAGCCATTTGTACAGATCCAATGGCAAATTCATATTCAGCTTCTAAATAATTACTATTGTATGCCGATACCTTTTTAGCCACATCACGCTCAAAGGTGGTAAATGGCTTTATTTTTTTATCGCTGGTTAATAATTCTCTCGATAACTCTAATAACTGCGTATGTGTTTTTACTGCAGAAAAAGTATATACATCATTCTGCAAGTGTTTTAGCATAGTGGTAGATAAATCTACCTCTGTTAATACTTTGCTAAAAGCATTGTTAGTAGCATCAATTACCTTAATATATTCTTTGGTAATGGCTAAGTCTTTAGGATGATAACTCTCTTTGCTGTGTAATGTTTTTAAAGCTTTTTTAACAGCATTTAAAACAGGTTTAAAATTGTTTTCTAAACTTAATGTTAGTTGCTGTTTTTTATGCTGACACGTACCACACTCACAATCGTATAAATAATTAATGCGGTGATGTAATGCCCCAAAATAATTTTTAGGGCTTACACGAAAAAACTATTGGGGTCGTTAGAATCTGTATTTAAACTTAATTTGTTTTGTTGCTGTGCACCTTGTACTCTATCTCCTGTTACAGCAACTCCAAATTTATCAACTAGCCATTTATCGTCTATTTTTTTGTAGGGTAGTAACTTTTCAGTCCACGTAAATAATTGATCTAAATCTTCACTCTCTTCAAAGTCAAAGGTTAAATCGCCAGTAAGCACACCTAATTTAACCAGGGCAGGAATTACTTTACTATTCCACTCTTGTTTTAAATCAACCAAATCAGCGTTTACCAATTCTTGCAATACTTCACGAGAGCTTTCGTCTTTAGATCTACTTCCGTTTTTATTGTCTTGACCAATAATAGCACCATTAACTAATAGACAATTTTGATCGTCACATAGTTTAATAAAATTGGTATATAGATCTCCGTTGGTCTTTACGTTTTCCGCAAACTCAAAGCTTTCAGATTCATCAATAATAAACCAAGCTGCAGAACCTAAATCACGCATCATTTTTTCAGCACGATTCATCATTCCTTTGTCATGTGTGTTCGTTTTCATCACACGTGGTGGAATACCAGCTATTTCGCACAATTCGGAGTTACAACTTTGCGCAAACTTTTTAAATAAAACATGAGGTACAGCATTGTTTAGCAGCCCAAATCCCTCTTTCTCTACAAATTCAAGAATCCACGTACCAAATTCACGCTCTTTACGATAGTTTATTTTTTGCACATCGTAATAGTCTTTGTATAGATAACCGTTAACAGGGTCTAAGTTATCACGATTAATTAATGTTACCTGCAACTCTTTTTGTTCGTTAAAACTAAACTCGATTAAAGATACTTTGTGATATTTTTTATCCAGGATATGTTGGCTAATTTCACGCGACCAAATAGCATTGTTAATCATTTCGGTCTGTTCCTCATCTTCGTCTCCGTTAGGTTTTCTAAGAATGATTTTTTTTGACAAACTTTTTAAGTCACGGTTTTTGATCTGAGACAATAGCAAAGGATCTTTTCTAATGTCAGTTAACAGCTGTTGTAGCAAATACCATTTTGGATTTTCTACCATACTAGCCATTTGTTCTGCTTTTTTCCAGTCTTTAATATCTTTACGAGTTTGCGAAACTGACTTTGGAGCAATTTGATTCGCTAAATTGGCTGAACTTGTAACCACAGTACCAGGGCTTAACTCCTGTTGCTTTTTAGGATTGTATATTTTGTTCTTTTTTCCCATAATTACTCGTGATTAAATTTTTTACGTGAACCACTTCTAAAGGGTTCTTTTTGCTCGTCTTCTTCTGTTGCTGTTTGATCTAACACAGGTAGTGTATTTAATGTTACATCTCCTTTAGCTAGTTTGTTTAACCAGTCAATAGAGCTTTTGTACCTGTTTTCAGCGTGTTCGTAAATAATATCTGCATTACACAATTCTACCAACCACCATTTGGCAATGGTTTTGGTGTGTGCCAATATCAAGGCATTGCGCTCGTTACCTACTTTGTTGAAAATAGCTTCGGTGTCAT
>CALFUO010000148.1 GCA_937929895.1 uncultured Aquimarina sp. | reverse complement strand
AAGGCGTGCCGATTCACCATAAGAACTTATTAAACCTCCAACACCGAGTTTAACCCCTCCAAAATAACGGACGCTTACCACTAAGACATTGGTAATATCTTTAGATATAATTTGTCTTAAGATAGGTTGTCCGGCTGTATTACTAGGTTCTCCATCATCGTTAGCTCGTGTTCTTATTTCTTCAGTACCTAAAGACCAAGCATAGCACCAATGTCTAGCTTTAGGATGTTCTTTTTTTATTTGAACTAAAAAGTTTTTTATTTCTTGTTCAGAAGTAACTGGGAAAGCATAGCCAAAGAACTTACTTCCTTTAATCTTATAAAGTGTTTCAGGAGTTTTTTCGAGTATGGTTTTAAATTGGTCTGCCATTTATGCTATTAGAGTCTCATTTTAAGAATACCGCATAGGGCATTTTGTTGTTTAGCTTTTGAAAAGTTTTAGTTCTTAAACTTAAGATAAAATAAATTATAAGTCGTCACACTTAACTCGTTTCAGGGACTCATATAATAGATTACAGAACTAAGATACCATAATGAGATGCAGAAATAATTCAGCATGACGTTATTTAACTTTCAGAATGCATGAAAAGTGAATTCAACAAATAATAATTAATAAATAGACAATAATCAATTAAGTACTACTAGCTAAACTAACCAAAACTATTCCAGCAACAGCTACTATAATTCCAATGATATTCTTTTTACTCAAGTATTCTTTAAAGAAGATTAATCCGATAAACGTCGAAAGTAATAAAATACTCACGTTATTAATCGTAAAAAGAGTAGAGCTATCTAATTTAGGGTAACTTAATGCTTTTATCAAATACACCACGGAAAAGTAATTTACTACTCCTAGGATGATACCAGCAATTAGATTTTTATATTGAAAGTTGAGTTGTTTTCGTACTGTTAGATATATAAAAGCAATAACACCAACGAAACCAGCAGCCCCAAAAAGAGTAGCCGAAAAAATAGGAAAATCAGCCTCGGCAACAAATGTAGTTTGAAGAAACTTAAGAGAAGTATCTATGATACCACTTCCGAAGAATACCAAAGCAGGAAACAAAAGATTATTGGCGGTATCAGATTTCTGTGGTTTAGCGGTGACTAAGTATACAGCGATAAGAGCTAGTAAAATACCAAGTACTTTTAAAGCCCCAAGTTGTTCTTGGTAGGCAATAGTCCCAAAAATTACAGGGATAATTAAACTCATTTTACTAGCAACCGCGACTACCGAAAGTCCATTGCGCTGTGTGGTAATGGACATAAAATTGAATACAGAAATAAAAATAATTCCTAAAATAAAGGTATACCAAAACCAATCGAATGAAACGAGTTGTACTGTAGAAATAGATTTAGGGTACGCAATAACACCACATAAACAAGCCACTATGTAATTACACACAATGGCTTGAAAACTATTTATATTAAAGCGATCGAAAAGTTTAAAAATGACAAATAATAAACTCGAAATACAAACGCTTAAAACAATATCAATCAAAATAGATCACTTTTCTTAGTGAATAATTCAGTTACATCATCCGTACCAGGAATTAGATGCCAAGTATGAATTCCAATAGAAGCAGCGGCGTCGATATTTTCTTTAGTATCGTCTACGAATAAGGTTTCTTCTGGTTTTAGCTCATTTTCGTTCAATACAAATTCGAAAATTTCTCGATTTGGTTTACGCATTCCAATTTCGTGTGAAAGATAGAATTGTTCGAACTCTGCTTTAAAATCATCGAAATGTGGTGTCTTATTAGCAATATCAATGATGTGTAAATCATTAGTGTTACTTAATAAGAATAAACGATACTTACCAGAAGCCACCAATTTTTTAAAGAACTCGAATCTACGAACGGGATATTCTAACAAGATACTATTCCAAGCATCGATTACTTCTTGGTACGAAGCATTCGGTGCTAAATCTTTTAACGCAAAAACAAATTGTGTTGAAGTCATTTCACCTACTTCATAGATTTTATTTAACGTATCAATCTGTTCAGCGGTAATTTCAGGATTCAATTTTTGAAAGTTTGCTAAAGTAGCAGATTTATCTAAATCGATAAAAATGTCACCAAAATCGAAAACAATATTTTTAATCATTTTTATACAGTGATAATGTGTTGTCTTTTATTTGTTTGCAAGAAAAAACTTGTTTTTCTACGGTCGGTGCAAAGATACCATCTTTAAAATAAACATTGTTTGCTTTATATACATATGCTTCGTCCCAGAGTCCTTTTTCGATAAAAGACATCAATATTTTTTGCCCACCTTCTACAATAAGTGATTGCATCCCAATCTGATGAAGATAGTTACTAAGTTGAGTTAATAAATCATTATCATTTTTGATTTGTATAAATGATACATTTCCAGTGTTCGGAAGAGGTGTATTTGTAAAAACGATAGTTGGCTGATTATCTGTAAATATTAGACTATCTACCGGAATTCGATTGATACGATCGATAATGATGCGTAATGGGGAATTACCATACCATTCGCGTGTGGTTAAAGTTGGATTATCGTGTATTGCGGTGTTTGTACCGACTAATATTGCTTGCTCTATACTTCGTTGATGATGTACGGATTGTTTAGAAAATGTATTTGAAATCCAAACAGGAGCACGATCTATTTGCTTGATGGGTGCTAGATATCCATCTGTAGTTTCTGCCCATTTTAGAGATATAAAAGGTCTTTTTTTTGTGTGATACGTAAAGAAACGTTTATTTAAATTATAACATTCATCCTCTAAAATACCAACAACTACTTCACTCCCCGCATCTTGTAATTTTTTAATTCCACGACCAGCAACTTCAGAGAAAGGATCTATGGTACCGATAACCACCTTAGGAATCTTATGACGAATAATTAAATCACTACAAGGAGGTGTTTTTCCATAATGACTACAAGGCTCTAGACTCACGTAGATAGTAGATTCTTCTAAAAGACTTTTATCTTTTACACAGGCAACGGCATTGACTTCGGCATGGGCTTCACCTGCTTTTTGATGCCAACCTTCCCCAATTATTTTTCCTTTATGTACAATCACGCTACCCACCATTGGGTTTGGGTAGACTCGACCTTCTCCGTTTTTTGCCAATTGAATGCAACGTTGGATATACTTTTCGTTTGTCATCGAGACTTTAAAATTTAATATCGTTGGTTTGATTCAGTTCGTAGGTGTAAAAAAGAGAGCCTTTGGAAAATGTAATCGCCCCTTTAAAGGATAAGCTCAATTTTCGATTCAATATTACTTCTAAAAAAGGCTTTCCAAGTGATTTTGCATTTTGTTTTGCTTCTTTCATTACATCAAAAGTTGCCGTTACAGGAATAGCAAAAGTATCCCGTACAGGTACATCGAACGCTTGTGTGTTTACCTTTCCGATTTTGATATTGTCTAAATATACATCGATACTATCGGTAGAGACTTTTCCTCCAAAATCATTCAAGTTTTCAAAATAAACATCGGCACTAACGGTTAGCATCCCTTTTTTAGCTTTGAGCACTTTGATTTTTTCCGTTCGAATATATTTAGGTTTTTTATCATAATTACAGGAAATTAACCCAAGTAAGAATAGAAAAACAACAAGTTTTTTAAACATGGTTTCTATATTTTAAATCAAAAATACCCCTTATATCCCTATTTTTGATTCAAAATCACGATTCCTTGTCCATTATTCATTATAAAAATCAATTTTTAACAGCGTTAAAACCTCTGTATGGGGTTGATGAAGCGTTGAGTCTATTTTATATTAGTACAGAAGAGGTCTTAGGTTTGGGTAAAATAGATATTGCTATGAACCCTAATTTTGTATTGGATAGTACTCAAGAAACTTTGTTAAATAGTTATAAAGAGCGCTTAGAAAATTGGGAGCCTATTCAATATATCATAGGTGAAACTAATTTTTACGGATTAGATTTTAAAGTAACCAGAGATACATTAATTCCAAGGCCAGAAACAGAAGCTTTAGTAGATTGGTTGGTTCATGATTTAGAAGGTAAAGAAGTTTCCATTTTAGATCTCGGAACAGGTAGTGGTTGTATAGCAATATCACTCGCTAAGTATCTACCTAATGCAAAGATGTGTGCTATGGACTTTTCTGAAAAAGCATTAGCGATAGCAAAACAAAATGCTCTTAAAAATGGTGTTAAGATTGAATTTATTCAACAAGATATACTAAAGCTTTCCGCTTTTGAAACCACATTTGATATAGTAGTTTCTAATCCACCTTATGTCCGCAATTTAGAAAAAGAGGCAATGCGTCCCAATGTGTTGGATTATGAGCCTGATTCAGCATTATTTGTAAGCGACAAAGATCCCTTTATTTTTTATAGAAAGATAGCAGAACTATGTTCGAAAAGTACTCCCAAACAATTATATTTCGAAATCAATGAATATTTAGGAGAGGAAATGAAATCTCTAGTCGAACAACTAGGAGGAACAGAGGTAGAGTTGAAGGAAGATTTTAGGGGGAAACAAAGAATGTTAAAAGTCAATTTTTAAAGTATATGTCGATAGAAAAAGAAATTAAAGACTTAAGAAGTCAATTGCATCAATACAATCATGAATATTATGTTTTAGACAATGCAAGTATTTCGGATTATGAATTCGATATGTTATTGAAAAAGTTACAAGATTTAGAAATAAAGCACCCTGAGTTCGACGACGAAAATTCACCGACAAAAAGAGTTGGGGGAGCAGTAACCAAAAAGTTCGAAACGATAGTTCACGAGCATCGTATGTACTCTTTGGATAATTCCTATTCCAAAGACGATCTATTGGCATGGGAAAAGCGTATTCAGAAAGTCATAGAAGAAGAGGAAGTACAATATGCCTGTGAATTGAAATACGATGGGGCTTCGATAAGTTTGACTTATGAAAATGGAGTGTTATCTAGAGCTGTTACTCGAGGAGATGGTTTTCAGGGAGATAATGTGACCTCGAATATTAAAACCATTAAGACAGTTCCTTTAAAATTAAAGGGAGATAATATATCAGAGCGATTCGATATTCGTGGCGAAATCGTATTGCCTTTCGATGGTTTCCATAAAATGAATGAAGAGCGTATAGAAGCGGGAGAAGAGCCTTACGCAAATCCAAGAAATACAGCTTCTGGTAGCTTGAAGCTTCAGGATAGTAGCGAGGTCGCAAAACGACCTTTAGAGTGTCTGTTGTATAGTTTGGTGGGGAAAGATTTGCCTATCGACACTCAATTTCAAAGTTTAGAAAAAGCGCGTGATTGGGGGTTCAAAGTTCCCGAAATAGCTCATTTAGCGAATTCAATCGAAGAAGTATTAGAATTTGTTACGTTGTGGGATAAAAAAAGACATGAACTACCGTATGAAACGGATGGGGTTGTTATAAAGGTTAATGATTTAAAACAACAAGAACTATTAGGACATACAGCGAAAGCTCCACGTTGGGCAATGGCCTATAAATTTAAAGCAGAGCAGGTTGCCACGGTTTTAAATACTGTAGATTACCAAGTTGGAAGAACAGGTGCTATTACGCCTGTAGCAAATCTTGAGCCTGTTGAAATTGCAGGTACAATCGTAAAAAGAGCTTCACTGCATAATGCTGACCAAATAGCAAAATTAGATATTCGAATTGGTGATGAAGTCTTTGTGGAAAAAGGAGGCGAAATTATTCCTAAAATCGTGGGAGTCAATGTAGCAATTAGAAATCACGATAGTACCCCTTTAGTATACGCTACAGATTGTCCAGAATGCGGAACAGAATTAGTGCGTACCGAAGGTGATGCAAAGCATTATTGTCCGAACGAAGAAAGCTGTCCTCCGCAAGTAATTGGGCGTATTGAACATTATATCTCGAGGAAAGCAATGGATATCGAAGGTTTAGGAGGGGAGACTGTTGCTCAGCTAGTGAACGAAGGTTTGATTAAGGATTTTACAGACTTATATCCACTAAAAGTAGAACAGTTACTTCCATTAGAGCGCATGGCACAGAAGAGTGCAGAAAATTTAGTAAATGGAGTCGCAGCTTCGGTTAAAATTCCATTCGAAAAGGTATTGTTTGCTTTGGGGATCCGATTTGTGGGTGAAACCGTTGCTAAAAAACTAGCATATCATTTTAAGACTATAGATGCCATAAAAGAGGCTGATCAAGAAATTTTAGAAGCGGTAGACGAAATAGGAACTAAGATTGCAGAAAGTGTTGTTGAATACTTTTCGGTAGTATCCAATATCGAACGAATTGAGCGATTAAGATCTTATGGAGTTCTGTTGGAAATAGATGAATCGCAATTACCTAAAGTAAGTTCTGCTATTTTCGAAGGTCAAACAATTGTGGTTTCTGGTGTATTCGAAAAAGTTTCTAGAAACGAATTGAAAAAACTAATCGAAGAAAATGGGGGGAAAGTAGGGAGTTCGATTTCTTCGAAAACTTCTTTTGTCGTAGCTGGTGATAAAATGGGACCAAGTAAATTAGCTAAAGCAGAGAAGCTAGGAATCGCTTTATGGGACGAAAATCGCTTTTTGTCGGAAATAAACGAATCTTAAGGTTAAAAGTATATTAAAATAGTATATTTAGTTGAAATAAAAGTCAACTAATTGGAGTTTAGTAAATTATCTTCGGTTTATTTTGTTCTAAGTTTCTTAGGTGTAGCGAGTTACTGGGTTGGTAATGTCACATTGTCAATTATCCTTAGGACCTTAGGGCTTTTTGTTTTATTATATGAGTATTGGAATCATGTAAAAGAAGAAAACCATCTCCTTTTTTATTTAAGTATTCTGGTGGTTTCTGTAGCAGAAGCATTTATTATTTACGGTTACGAGCATCATTCGATTCAAATACCCACAATTAGCCTTATTATAGTTTACTACTGGCTAAATTTTTTTCTTTTAAGAAAAACAACTCGAGAAAATTCTATTAAATATCATCGTATCAATTGGACAATTTTAGTGTTAGTACTTTTGCTTTTAGCCTATTTGATATTTAATTTTGTTGGGATGATGTCAGAAGAGCTCGTAAATACTAAACCTTTTGTATATGCAAGTATCTTCTCATTTGTATTACTATGTGTTCATTGTATAGTTATTTATTTTAATAAACGATCCTTTAGGAATTTTTGGTTATTGCTTTTAGCGACGACTATAATTTTGGCACAATCAACTTTACCTCTAGAAGCTTTGTATTTTAGATCTGTGTATTTAAAAACCATTGGTTTTATAGCCGAAATTTTAGGGCACTTTTTTGTTTTACAGTACCTTATTACTCCCGAAAAAGAAATTGTTCTACAAGAAGGAACAGAATATCTATAACATTGTAAACAACTACTAAAATCTTCATAGCGATATGACTTCAAATTAGTACATTTGCATTCCTTATTTGTAGGTATGCTAAAAGGTTTAAGAGATAAATCATTACAAAAGGTTTTAGAAGCTACTATTTCAGCTAGACAAGCACATCCAAGAGCTATTCAGTTAAAAAGCTTAGGGGTTTTGTTAGATGCTAGACAAAGTGTTGATGTAATGTCAATAATGCGTTTGGCAGACCAGCTAGGGGTTAAAGCTTCAGAAGTAGACGTCTTAGGTTTAAAAGAACACAAAGATGTCGCTAAAGAACAAACTTCGAATAATACGAATTATTTCGACGAGAAGATGATAAGTAGTTCAGGGGGTTTTAAATCAGATGTGGTAGCTAATTTTGTAAATAAACCTTTTGATGTTTTAATCAGCCTTTATAGCGAATCACAAAAAGGATTAGATTTAGTTGCAGCAAGTTCGAAGGCTAAATTTAAAGTAGGTTATACTACTGTAGATCATAGAATAAACGATTTGGTAATAGGTGCAGAACCCAATAATTCTGGTATTTATATTAATGAATTAAAAAAGTACCTTAAAATTTTAGATATAATATGAGTAATTCTTTAATCGGAACGGGTGCAGCCCTAGTAACTCCTTTTTTAGAAAGTGGAGCAATTGATTTCGATGGTTTAACCAATTTGGTAGAGCATTGTATCGAAGGTAAGATGGAATATCTTGTCGTTTTAGGAACGACTGGAGAGTCTGTAACCTTATCTAAAGCAGAAAAAAAGGAAGTAATCTCTCATATTATAAAGGTAAATGATAAGCGTTTACCACTAATATTAGGAGTTGGAGGAAATAATACTGCTGCTATTGCAGAAGAAGCTTCTAAAGTAAGTGTAGAGGATTTTACTGCTATTTTATCAGTAGTACCTATGTATAATAAACCTTCACAAGAAGGAATTTTTCAACACTATAGTGCTATTGCAAAAGCAGCTTCGTTGCCAGTTTTAATCTATAATGTCCCTGGTCGTACAGGTGTTAATATGACTGCAGAGACCACTTTAAGATTAGCTAAAATAGATAATATTATAGGGGTTAAAGAAGCTACAGGTGATATCACACAAGTATTGAAAATATTAAAAGATGCGCCAAAGGATTTTTTAGTAATCTCAGGAGACGATATGTTAGCATTACCTTTGGTAACGGCTGGTGGTCAAGGTGTGATTACAGTTGTCGGTCAGGCATATCCGGCAGAGTTTTCAGAAATGATACGATTAGGATTGCAGTCTAAAAACAAAGAGGCCTATGATATTCACTATCGTTTAGTAGCTATAACAGAGTATGCATTTGATGAAGGAAATCCAGTTGGAATTAAGGCTATCTTAGCAGATAGAGACGTATGTAATGCAACAGTACGCCTTCCTTTAGAAGAAGCAACATCAGAATTGAAATCGAAAATTTCAGCGTTTAATTCGGCTTTCTAAAAAAAAATAAGAATGAATAAAACGATTAAAGATCCTGGTTTAGGGAATTTTAGTAATCGAAAGGCAAAACGATTTATAGATCCTAAAGGGAGATTTAATGTTAAACATTTAAATAAAAAGAAAAGTATTCAAGAGACTTATGCATATATCATAAGTCTCTCTTGGTTTAAGGTTATAGGCTTTATTGTAGGGGCATTTGCAGTGATTAATATTCTTTTCGCGATAATTTACTATTTACTAGGAAAAGCAGATATAGGTATTAGTAAGGGCAGTGAATTACAGATTCTTTATAAATCTTTCTTTTTTTCTGTACAGACGCTAACCTCGTTAGGATATGGTTTTTATGCACCTCAGAGTATTGCGGCGGGTTGGGTAAGTAGCATTGAGGCTTTTTTGGGATTGATCTTTTTTGCTTTTGTAACAGGTTTATTGTTTGGTAAATTTTCTAAGCCACAGGCAAATGTGCGTTTTAGCCAAAATATGGTTTTTTGTAATCATAAAGGCAAAAAAGCATTAATGTTTAAAGTAATGTCACAACGCAGCAATGTCTTGGTGCTTTCGACGGTTAAAACTTCGTTATTATTAAGTCATAAAAATGAGGATAGCAGTTTTACAAATCGTTTTTTTGAACTTGAGTTAGAAAGAAGTAAAATCACATATTTTGCTACCACTTGGACGATTGTACATCCCATAGATGAAAATAGTCCTTTGTTTGGCTTTTCGGATAAAGAAATTAAAAACCTACACGGTGAGTTTTTGGTTCTGTTGAGTTATTATGATGAGTCCTTTAACCAAGATATTCATAGAGCACATTCTTATACATTTGATGATATAAAAATAAACAGGAAGTTTGAAAGATCTTTTTATTTTGATGAAGATGGTCAAATGACGTTAGATCATGATAGGCTAAACGAAACTTGTCCAGAATAAATAAAAATGAGGGGTATTCTATTTTCTTTTCGTTCGTAATACTACATTATAAATTCATTGTCACAAACAGATTGTACTTCTAGTCTATTAGACGGTAATAAAATTTTCATACCATAGTAGAATTAACTAATTTTGCAAAATGTTTTTAATACAAATGAAAAAACTAATATTTTTAATTCTTACAATATCCCTTTTTGTTTCTTGTAGCGATTTTCAACAATTGGTACGTAGAGGCAAAACGGCAGAACAATATCAAGCCGCTGAAAAGTATTATAATGAGGGGAAATATAAAAAAGCTATAGCTTTATTCGAATTAGTAGTGCCAGCATATCGAGGAAAGCCACAGGCAGAAAGAGTAAGTTACTACGAAGCTAATGCTTATTATGCTCTTGGAGACTTTTATATTGCGAATTATAAATTCGATCGTTTTGCCAAATCATATCCCAAAAGTGATAAGGTAGAAGAAGCGCGTTTTAAGGGAGCGAGAAGTAAGGCTGAATTATCGAACCGTTCGAGTTTAGATCAAACAGAAACTAATCAAGCTTTAGAAAAATTTCAATCCTTTATAAATGATTACCCTAAGAGTAATTATTTGGCCAAAGCAAATGAGTATACACAAAACCTAGATCAACGTTTAGAAAAGAAATTTTATGATATCGCTAAACGTTATCATCATAGAGAATTGTATAAGCCAGCTATAGCGAGTTTCGATAATTATTTGTTAGATTATCCGGGTTCTAAATATATGGACGAAGCACTGTACTATCGTTTAGAATCGGCTTATGAGTTAGCTATAAAGAGTTTCGATGATTTAATTCCAACTCGTTTAGAAGAAACGTTAGAGTTTTATGAGTTATTCGAAACTCGTGTACGTAATGAAGAGATAAAAGAAAAAGGAGCCATTATTTTAGGCAAAATTAAAGAATATCAGGAGAAAATAAACTTGTAGTAGTTATGACAGATTTAAAAAACAGCAACGCACCGATTAGTACTTCTACAATCGATAAGAATTTAGTGGATGCACCTACAGATAATATTTACGAAGCAATTTCTATTATCGCTAAACGTGCAAATCAAATTAATACAGATATTAAGAAAGAATTAATTGAAAAATTAGATGAATTTGCTACTTTCAACGATAGTCTAGAAGAAGTATTTGAGAATAAAGAGCAAATAGAAGTTTCTAAGTTTTATGAAAAGCTTCCTAAACCTCATGCTTTAGCAGTTGAAGAGTGGTTAAAAGAAAAAATCTATTACCGCAATACAAACGAAGAGGTAGATAATAATATAATTTAAATAGCCCACCTACTGTGGGTCCAAGTTTTCTGATGAAGTCCAGAGAACAATTGTATACCCAAAAAGTAATATGTCTATACTTTCAGAAAAAAAAGTACTCATCGGAGTAACTGCAGGGATTGCAGCCTATAAGGCTGCATTTTTGGTTCGAGCTTTTATTAAAAAGGGAGCAGAAGTTAAGGTTGTAATGACTGAAGCAGCCAAAGATTTCGTTACTCCACTTACTTTATCAACACTTTCTAAAAATCCAGTACATTCTACCTTTTACGAGAAAGAGTCAGAGAATGAACTTTGGAACAATCATGTAGAACTAGGGTTATGGGCAGATTATATGGTGATTGCACCAGCTACTGCTAACACACTATCTAAAATGGCTCATGGAAAAAGTGATAATTTATTGTTAGCTACATATCTATCTGCAAAATGCCCTATCTATTTTGCGCCAGCGATGGACTTAGATATGTATAAACACCCTTCTACATCAGATACATTCGATAAATTGAAATCATTTGGTAATGTTATGATTCCCGCTACCTCTGGTGAATTGGCTAGTGGATTGGTGGGTAAAGGGCGTATGGCAGAACCAGAAGATATAGTTTCTTTCTTAGAGAAGGATGTTTTAGATAAATTACCGTTACAAGGAAAAAAGGTAGTGGTAACAGCAGGGCCTACATACGAATCTATAGATCCAGTACGTTTTATAGGAAACCATTCCACAGGACGAATGGGGATAGAGATAGCTAACCATGCAGCAAATTTAGGCGCAGAAGTTATTTTAGTATTAGGGCCTTCTAGCTTACATCATTTTAATGATAGGGTAGAGGTAAAACGAGTTACTAACGCGGCGTCAATGTTCGAAGTAGTTAAAGAAGTGTATGAAGATGTTGATGTTGCTATTGCTTCTGCTGCTGTTGCCGATTATAAACCTAAAAACTGTTCAGACCAGAAGATAAAGAAGAAAGAAGGTGATATGTTTATAGAACTAGAGCGTACGACAGATATTTTAAAATGGATGGGAGATAATAAATCTCAACAATATCTAGTAGGTTTTGCTCTGGAAACACAAAATGAAATAGAAAATGCTAAAGGGAAATTAAAGCGTAAAAACTTAAATCTAATTGTATTAAATTCGTTAAATGATAAAGGTGCTGGATTCAAAGGAAAAACAAATAAAGTTACTTTAATCAATCATAAAGATGAAGTAAAAGCGTTTTCTTTAAAATCAAAAGCAGATGTAGCTAAAGATATTTTTAATGAAATTCTATCAAATGAAAATTAGAATACTTACAATATCGTGTTTGTTTGCTGCTTTTTTTTGTGTTGCACAAGAATTTGAAGCCGAGGTTACTATAAATGCAGAACAAACAGGGCAAGCAAATCTTCAGGTCTTTAAAACTTTAGAAAATGCTATAGAAGAGTTTGTTAATAGTAATAAATGGACTACAGTAGAGTATTTACCACAAGAGCGTATTAGCTGTAGCTTCTATATAAATTTGACTAGTTTTAGTGGTAATAATTTCACAGGTTCTTTACAAGTTCAAGCTTCTAGACCTGTTTTTAACTCGGGTTATACAACTACAGTAGCTAATTTTAATGATAAAAATGTAACTTTTGAATACCTCGAGTTTCAGCCGTTAGTTTATAATGAAAATGCAGATTCGGGTTCCTTAGTAAATTTAGTTGCTTATTACTTATATACGATTTTAGGCATAGATGGTGATACTTTTGCTAATTTAGGAGGTACGACTTATTACGAACAAGCCAAGCAAATTGTAAATGTGGCACAAACGAGCGGTGGCCCAGGGTGGAATGCTATTTCAGGAACACAATCTCGTTTTAAGTGGAACGATGATATCCTTTCAGGTATTTTTACAGATTATAGAGAATTGCTTTACAACTATCACATCAAAGGCTTAGATGTGATGGAGAAAAACCAGAAAGATGGTAAAAAAGCTATAATCGAAGCTTTAGAGGGCTTTAAAAATTTGAATAGGAAACGCCCTAATTCTTATGTTATGCGGACGTTTTTCGATGCTAAAGCTATAGAGATTTCGAGATTACTATCCGGAGGACCAAAAATGAATATAGCATCGACTGTAGAGATGCTTCAAAATATAGCCCCATCTTATAAGCAAGATTGGGAGACGATTACTTTTTAATAGTTGTCAGTTTTGAGTTTAGGGTTGCCAGTAATAAGTGTTATGATGCTTCTCACAATTCTCAATACACAACTCTAAACTTTAAAAAAAATTGCTTCAAAAACTTACTATTCAGAATTTTGCGTTAATTGAAAATCTAGAGGTAGATTTTTCGGAAGGATTAAGTACAATTACTGGAGAAACAGGGGCTGGAAAGTCTTTACTTTTAGGGGCTCTTGGAATGATCTTAGGAAATCGAGCTGATGCTTCGATTATGACCAACACAGATAAAAAATGTGTAATTGAAGGTTTGTTTGATATTTCAGCATACGATTTAAGTACCATTTTTGAAGAAGAGGATTTGGATTACGAGGCTGAAACAGTAATTAGAAGAGAGCTATTACCAAGTGGTAAATCTAGAGCTTTTGTTAATGATACACCTGTACGTTTATCAAGTTTACAACAATTAGGAAAATACTTAATTGACATTCATAGTCAGCATCAGACTATGGAATTGACAGAGAAAAAATATCAATTCTATATTTTAGATAGTTTAGCGGATATTAATAGAGAACTATCCTCTTACCAAAGAGGTTTAGCTCAGTTAAAACAAGCACAGGCAGAATTAACCAAACTACAAGAAAGTCAACAACAATTTCAAGAAGCCTATCAATACAATAAACATCTATTTACAGAATTGGAAGAGGCCAAAGTAGTGGCTGATGAGCAGGAGGGTTTAGAAGAGTTACTGGAAAAGCTTAGCAATACAGAAGAGATTCAAGAGCGCTTAGGCTTTGCCATAGCTGGTATTACAACGGAAACTTACGGAGCTTACGATCAATTGAATGAAGCTAAACTACAACTTCAAAAAATTGCTTCTATTAGTGAAGATTATCAATCCATATACAATCGCATCGAGAGTGTTTGTATAGAGTTGGATGATCTTAGAATCACTATAGAGGAACAATCAGAATTAGTTGAAAGTGACCCTGAGAAACTTCAAAAAACAAATGATCGTTTGCAATTGTTATATGCACTTCAAAAGAAACATGGTGTAGATAATAATGTAGCTTTATTGGATGTTTTTACGGATTTAGAAAAAAAAGTTTCTGCGACTGAGAATATGGAAGCTTCTATTGAGGGAGCAACCCAAAAAGTTAATGAAATCGAAGAAAAATTGACTGCGCTTTGTGATTCGATTTTTAAGAAAAGAGAAAAAGTTGTCAAGAAACTAACCAAAGGTTTAGAGAAAATCATAGGTCAATTAGGTATGAAACATGCTAATTTTCAACCAGAGTTGACACGGGTATCTGAATTTAATTCCTTTGCAGGCTGTAATTTTGAATTGTTATTTTCTGCAAATAAAGGAGGGAATTTCGGAACTCTCAAAAAGGTTGCTTCAGGAGGAGAGTTGTCTCGTATAATGCTTGCCGTAAAATTACTTTTAGCTGAATATATCAAGTTACCAACTATTATTTTTGATGAAATCGATACAGGTGTCTCAGGAGAGGTAGCGCAACAAATGGCTAATTTACTTCAGGAAATGGGGCAAAATCAGCAAGTGTTTAGTATTACACATTTACCACAAATAGCAGCGAAAGGTTCTTCGCAGTATAAGGTATTTAAAAAGAATACTAAGAATACTACGATTACACAATTAAAGTTACTTAGTACAGACGAGCGAATTGCTGAAATAGCTGAAATGATAGGAGGAAAGCAACTTACAGATGCAGCTAAAGATCATGCAAAATTACTCTTAGAAAGTGCTTAGTTATTGTGCTAGCATAATAAATTTTATTCGGATCACGCATTAGAATATCAGTAAACACTATATTTGGCACGTTTTAAAAAAGAAATTGAACTATAATGGCATATAATTTATTAAAAGGAAAAAGAGGGATCATCTTTGGAGCTTTAGATGAGAATTCAATCGCTTGGAAAACAGCAGAAAGAGTTTTTGAAGAAGGAGGATCATTTGTGTTAACAAATGCACCCGTAGCAATGCGTATGGGTAAGATCAACGAATTGGCTGAAAAGACTAATGCAAAAGTAATTCCAGCAGATGCCACTTCATTAGAAGATTTAGAAAATCTAATCGATCAAGCACAAGAGATTCTTGGAGGAAAAATAGATTTCGTATTACACTCTATTGGAATGTCAGTTAACGTACGTAAAAAGCGTCACTATACTGATTTAAACTACGATTGGAGTGAAAAAGGATGGGATGTTTCTGCATTATCTTTCCATAAAGTAATGCAAACATTATACAAGAAAGATGCAATGAACGAGTGGGGAAGTGTGGTAGCATTAACCTATATGGCTGCACAACGTGTATTCCCTGATTACAACGATATGGCAGATAACAAAGCTTATTTAGAGTCTATCGCTCGTAGTTTTGGGTATTTCTTCGGTAAAGAGAAGAATGTTCGTGTAAATACGATTTCTCAGTCTCCAACCCCAACAACAGCAGGTCAAGGTGTTAAAGGTTTCGATGGATTTATCTCTTATGCAGATAAAATGTCTCCATTAGGAAATGCAACAGCAATGGACTGTGCAAACTACACAGTTACTTTATTCTCAGACTTAACAAAGCGTGTAACACTTCAAAATTTATACAACGACGGTGGTTTCTCTAATACAGGAGTTTCTAAAGAAGTAATGGATTATTTTGTCGAGAAATAAAATTATATAAAATTTATAACGAAAATGAAAACCATCTAGACATCTAGATGGTTTTTTGTTTTAAATATATTTGTATATTTGCACTCGAAATTTAACTCCTACCTTTTTGATAGGAATTAAAAAATGAAACGACCAAAGGGGTATGATTACAGAAAAAGTAGCGGGAGCTAATACAACATACGAGCAAGATGCTCAATCGGAAAAACCGATTAGAAGTATAGCTAAGGCTGTAAGTTGGCGTGTAGTAGGTACGATTGATACCTTTCTAGTATCATATTTTGTTTTAGGAAAAGACTCTATTGCTGAAGCTTCAGCTATCACGGCAGTAGATTTTGTAACTAAAATGATCTTTTATTTCGTACACGAAAGAATTTGGAATAAAATTAAGTGGGGAAGATAAATTAGATTGAAGAGGGCAGAACGTAATGATGCCAATTAACCAAGCTGATAGCCGAAAGCTGACAGCTGATAGCTTTTAAATAAATGAGTTTCACAGCAGAACAAGTAGCAAAGTACAACAAAGAGCTTAAAGGAAAGTCTCCTTTAGAGATTGTACAATGGGCAGTAGGAGTGGCAAAAACTCCAGTAGTGACAACAAACTTTAGACCTTACGAGGCTTCTATTTTAGAAGTTTGTGTTGCAGCGCAATCAGATATGCCAGTTATTTGGTGTGATTCAGGATATAATACTCCAAATACATATCGTCATGCGGAAGCTGTAATAAAACAATTGAGCTTAAATGTGAAATTGTATGTACCGCAACAAACTGTAGCACATCGCGATGTAGTTATGGGAGTACCAAGCATAGAAGATCCTTTACATGCTGAGTTCACTAAGCAAGTAAAGTTAGAGCCTTTTGGTAGAGCTATGGCAGAGCATAAGCCCGATG
>CALFUO010000147.1 GCA_937929895.1 uncultured Aquimarina sp. | reverse complement strand
CCATAAAATGCAACATATATTAAGTTTACTTTTCTACTTTTTCTTCGTTTCAAAATGAAACCGTAGCTAGTGCTATGCTTTAATTTTACGCCTTGAAAAAGCGAAAATTAATTCTAAATATTTATGCCGCATTTTATGGTTTAAATCGTATAACTTATAATCCAAAAAAGTAACCTACGGATAGTTGAAGAAGTCCTCTCGAGGGTAAATCTGTTTCTAGGGCATCTCGTTCTATGGGGACATTTAAAAGAAAACCAGCCTCGAAATCCCAATTGCCTGCATTTAACTGTAATGGTAAATAATAGGTGGTGTTGAAAAACTTAAACTTATCCTCTGTATCAGTTGCAGAAAGAAAATCATTTCCAGTTTCAGCTTCTACAAAAGTGTCAACTGTGGTAGCAATCTCTTGAATGCTTCCTAATAGACTTATTCTTGGTCTAATTCGTAAATCCCAAGTTGTTTTGTTAATTAATTTTATCTGAGAGAACACTCTAAAAGTTGCTTGTAAAGTAGATTCTTCACCAAATAAAAAAGAAGTATTAAAAGAACCACCAATTATTCAGTTTTTAGTTCGGGCTATAATTCCGAGGTCGATAACATTTTTAAATACAGCATTGTTATCATTCGAAAAAATAAAACGAGAGTAAGAACTACTAAAGCGTAAAGTTCCTTGCTTGTTTATCTTGTTTCCGTAGCCTACAGATAAAATAGTTGCGTCCCATTTATGATCAGCACCATCTAAATACAAACCAGAAATACCACCAAAAATTCCGTTTGTATTTAAATACATTATTTGTGGAGTAAAGCTAACCTGGTCACTAGTTTCTTCGGGTAATCTTCCTGCAAAATAGGTATTACTATTATAATTTAACGAGGATAGATGTAATGCTTTTGTTCTCGAATCCTTAAGAGATCGTCTAGTAAATCCTCATCTTCTTCTAAGATGAACTCCTCTAAAAGGTCATCGATTTCATCTTGATTTATTTTTTGAGAGAAACTACTATAAGAAAAGGTTATTATTAATACGAATAAAAGGTTTTTGATCATGATATGTTGGTAAGCGATTCATAATTATAACAAGTTAACCTGAAAAACAGATGTTTTTCAGGTTAACTTGTTATAAACAATGAAACTCTATTGGTCTCTCATATTTTGTCTTCTTTTTTTAATATTAGCTTTACCTTCTTTGATGCGCTGTTTTTTAGCTTGTTGCATGTTTTTTTGCGCACCTCTTTTTGTTATAACACCTCTACTTTCTCTAACTTCAGATCGAATAGCTCTTAATTGTTGCTTTTGATCGTCAGATAATGTAGCTCTAAATGCTTCCCTGTTAGCTCGTACAGCTTCTCTATTTGCTTTAAATGTTTCTTTTTGAGCATCTGTTAGAGTCTCTCTTAAAGCTTGCATTTTTTCACGTTTTCCTAAAGTAGCATCTTCTAAAATTGCCAATTGATCTTTAGATAAACTTGCTTTAAACGTTTCTTTTTTGGCTTTAATAGCTTCTTTGTTTTCTTGTAATTGCGAAAGTTGTTCTTTTGTTAATATTTCTTTAACAGCATCTTTGAATGGAGTCTCTTTTACGTCAGGAGTTACTTGTGCAATTGAAATGCTAGAAAATACTATTGCTGCCGTTATACTTAAAATGATCTTAACCTTTTTCATAATATTTTAATTTTAAAAATTAATGTAAACTTATACAACTTGTTATTGGTAAATTGTATTGTTTATTGAACGTTCTGTAATCTTAGACTATAGTATATTAAAATGGTTTAATAGGATTGAAATTTTTCTTTAAAAAATCAATGATTCTGTAGTGCGTAAGGGATTGAAGTGGTTACCCCACAACCTGTCTCTGATGATAATCAGGGGCAGAGTGAGGAGTATGAACGTAAAGCCCGACCTTTCTTCATTTTTTGATAAAAAAATGAAGAAGGGTTACGCCCAAATAAAGAAAACTCTACACTGAAAAAGTATAGAGTTTTTGTAAACTATAATATTTATTGGGGGATTTTTTTAGAAATCTTCTTCTAATGTTGATGCTATTTCGTCTTCTAAAAGGAACTCTTCGATTAGGTCATCTTCAGTCGTATTGTCCTCAACAAAAATGGCAAGCATTTTGTCTTTTTTAGATAACGGTAAGCTGTGCTTAATTCCTTCTTTTTGATTTAGAACAGGATCTTGTAATTGTTTGGTAGCAATAGTATTCGTTTCAGGTTGCTTTTGGTTAACGAATGTTAGTGTAAATAGTAGTAATAATGATGCGGCAATTCCGATAGCTATTCTGTAATTGAAAATAGAAATTACTTTGGGTTGTTGCTTCTCTGTTTTAATTTTATTTAGAATATCACGTTTTGATGTTTCAAAATAATTTTCGGGTACACTAAAATTGTCCTCTGTAATTTCATGTAAAACATTACCGATGTTTTCTAAGATTTTAGTCTTGTTATCTTCAAAATATCCTTTGGGTACTTTGAATCCTTTAGGTGTATTGTTTGAATTCATTTCCTTAGGCTTTATTGGGTTAAATAGGTTTGTATCTTTTTAGTCGCATGATGAAAAGAAGCTTTTAGAGCTCCTTCTGAAGTAGCTAGTATTTCAGAAATTTCTTTAAACTTTAAATCATCATAATATTTCATTTGAAACACAGTACGCTGCTTTTCGGGTAATTCTAACAAAGCCTGTTGGAGCTTATATTCAATTTCATCGCCATTAAAATAAACGTCTGCTCTTAGATCTGTTAAAATCTGTGTATTCATTTCTTCTGAATTTATTTGTAAACGCTTTTGACGCTTACGTATAAATGTGATGGCTTCATTATGTGCAATACGATACATCCAGGTATGAATATTGCTTTCTTGCTTAAAATTAGTTAATCCTTTATAGACTTTTATAAATGTGTTTTGCAATACATCGTCTGCATCTTCGTGGATCATTACAATTTTACGAATATGCCAGTATAATCTTTTCTGATACTTATCTATAAGAACAGAAAACGCGCGATCTCTAGTTGTAGGATGTTTTAATTCTTCTATAAATGTTGCTTCGGCGATCAATGTTAATTAGATTTAGTTTGTAAGCTTAGACTAATACTTTTGTTAAAGGTTTAAAATCAAATTTATTTTTTTGAAAAACCTAGAATACCTATGATTCAAAGTTTAGATTTGTAATAATAAGATAAAGGAATTTTACGAATATAGAATTTATGCAGCAGGATACTTTTCGGCATCAGGGAATGAGAAACAGATTGGTAGAGCTTTTGAGGGAAAAGGAAATTAAATCCGAAGCTGTTCTAAACGCAATTGGTAAAGTACCAAGGCATTTGTTTTTAGATCCTGCTTTCGAGAGTCATGCGTATCAAAATAAGGCTTTTCCCATTGGCGCAGCGCAAACTATTTCGCATCCTTTTACCGTAGCTTTTCAATCCGAAATGCTTGCCTGTGGGCAAGGAAGCAAGGTTTTAGAGATTGGAACAGGATGTGGATATCAAACCGCTGTTCTTTGTGAAATGGGAATCGATGTGTTTTCTATAGAAAGGCAACACACATTATATAAGTATGCAAAAAAACAATTGGCAACCTTAAATTATGCACCTAGGCAGTTGTTTTTTGGAGACGGTTATAAAGGACTAGAGGAGGAAGCTCCATTTGATGGGATAATCGTTACTGCAGGGGCTCCTTTCGTTCCTAAGCCTTTGTTATCTCAATTAAAAGTAGGGGGTAGGCTTGTAATTCCTGTAGGGGATGAGACCCAAGTAATGCATGTGTATTTACGTGAAGATCAAAAAACGTTTAAAAAGCAAACTTTCGGAGAATTTCGTTTTGTTCCGCTATTGGGGGATAGGAATTAAAAATTTTAAGTAAACAGCAAAAAATATTCAGTGCAAATACTTGTTGTCAATTTTGTTAAGCCTTTGTTTTAGTGTGATATCTTAAGATTTAAAGAGATTTGAATTGCTCTAGATGTTAAAGTCTTTTTACTGTTTGCTAACCACTTTGTACTTATAGAAAAATAATGTAATTTTGCACTCCAATTCGTGAAAAGGCTTAGCGAGTTGATTTATAAATGTTTTAACTCTTTTATTTCCTTTATTCTTAATAAGCCTGTAGGGAAATAGAATACAAATTAATCTTCAATGTCTGAAGAAACAAAAAATACTGAAGCAGAAGTTGCAGCAGTAAATCCAGAGCAATTTTTAAAAGACTTTAACTGGCATAACTACGAGGAAGGTATTGACCCAATCGAAGATGATCAGTTAGCAGAATTTGAAAAGTTAGTAGCAGAAAACTTCGTAGATACTTTAAGTAACGAAGTTGTTTCAGGTCAAGTAATTAATATTACGGATAGAGATGCTATTATCGATATCAATGCTAAGTCTGAAGGAGTTATTTCTTTGAATGAATTCCGTTACAACCCAGATTTAAAAGTTGGTGATAAAGTAGAAGTATTAATTGACGTTCGTGAAGATGCAACTGGTCAATTAGTATTATCTCACAGAAAAGCTCGTGTAATTAAAGCGTGGGAACGTGTTAACAACGCACATGAAACTGGTGAAATCGTTAATGGTTTCGTTAAGTGTCGTACTAAAGGAGGTATGATTGTTGATGTATTCGGTATCGAAGCATTCTTACCAGGTTCTCAAATTGATGTGAAGCCAATCCGTGATTACGATGTTTATGTAAATAAAACAATGGAATTCAAAGTTGTTAAAATCAACCATGAATTTAAAAACGTTGTTGTTTCGCATAAAGCACTTATCGAAGCGGATATCGAAGAACAAAAGAAGGAAATCATTGGGCAGCTTGAAAAAGGTCAAGTGCTAGAGGGAGTTGTTAAGAATATTACTTCTTACGGAGTATTCGTTGATCTTGGTGGTGTCGATGGATTAATCCATATTACAGATCTTTCTTGGTCTCGTATCAACCATCCAAATGAGATTGTTGAATTAGATCAGAAATTGAACGTTGTAATCTTAGACTTCGACGAAGGTAAAACAAGAATCCAATTAGGATTAAAGCAATTAAAGCAACACCCTTGGGAAGCTTTAGATGGCGAATTAAAAGTTGGAGATAAAGTAAAAGGTAAAGTAGTTGTAATCGCTGATTACGGTGCGTTTATCGAAGTAGAAGAAGGAGTAGAAGGGTTAGTTCATGTAAGTGAAATGTCTTGGTCAACTCACTTACGTTCAGCTCAAGATTTTGTTAAGGTAGGTGATGAAGTTGAAGCGGTTGTTTTAACATTAGATCGTGAAGAGCGTAAGATGTCTTTAGGTATCAAGCAATTGACTCCAGACCCTTGGACTGATATTACTTCTAAGTACCCTGTAGGTTCTCGTCACACTGGTACGGTTCGTAACTTTACCAATTTCGGTGTATTCGTAGAATTAGAAGAAGGTATTGATGGATTAATTTACATCTCTGATCTTTCTTGGACTAAGAAAGTGAAGCACCCATCAGACTTCTGTGCTGTAGGTGATAAGTTAGATGTTGTTGTATTAGAATTAGATGTAGAAGGGCGTAAGTTAAGCTTAGGTCACAAGCAAACTGAAACCAACCCATGGGATAAATACGAAACTGAATTTGCAGTTGGTACTAAACATACATTAGCTTTAGAAGAGGTTTCTGATAAAGGAGGTACTGTAAATGTAAATGACGATGTACAAGCATTTGCTCCGGGACGTCACTTAGAGAAAGAAGATGGGTCTAAATTAGCTAAAGGAGAAACAGCAGAATTCGTTGTGATTGAATTTAGTAAAGAATTCAAACGAGTAGTGATCTCTCATACAGCTATTTTTAGAGATGAGGAAGCAAAAGCTGTGAAGCAAGCGGCTAAGAAAGCTGCTTCTAACAACCAAGCCTCTACTCTAGGAGATATTGATGCTTTAGCGGCATTAAAAGAGAAATTAGAAAAAGGAGGAAACTAGAAAGATTTTTTTTCTTGAATATACTGCGGAGGTCTTTTTAGACCTCCGTTTTTTTATGACAATTTTTATTTTTTTTAAAAGAAGAATTATTAATCTTGCTATAAGCTACGAAATCTATGCTCGGCTTTTTTTAATATAATAATCATGTCTTTGTACTATGTGCCGACTATTTAATACTATAAAAAAATGACAACATTGAAGATAGGAGATAAAGCTCCAGATTTTGCAGTTAAAAACCAAGGAGGTAAAATCATTTCATTATCAGATTTCGAAGGTAAAAAGTTGGTTTTGTTTTTTTACCCTAAGGCTAGTACTCCGGGTTGTACGATGGAAGCGTGTAATTTAAGTGATAACTATATGACTTTTGTATCTAAAGGATATGAGATTTTAGGAGTAAGTGCAGATTCAGAAAGAAGACAAACCAATTTTAAAAATAAGTATAAATTTCCTTACGATCTCTTAGCGGATGAAGATTTAGAGGTTATCAATGCATACGGTGTCTGGGGTCCAAAAAAATTTATGGGTAGGGAATATGATGGTATTCACCGTACTACATTTGTGATTGATGAAAATGGAAATATCGAACGAATAGTTCAAAAGGTTAAGACAAAAGATCATACAAATCAGCTTTTGAATGAAGCTAAGGGGTAGGGTCTTATTTTATATATTCGTTATATCTATAAACATAGATTTTTCAAATTCTTTATTTTTAGTAGTTTGAAATGTTTTGAGCGAAAATGTTATAGTTTTAATTTTTGCTTAAATGTTAGTAGATTATTTATATATTTAGCGGGTATAAAAACAAAGGATTGTTTTTTAGCAATCCGCCAAACTATTATTTATAATAACTTAATTGTGAACTTTATGAAAAACAAAATGAAATCGAGCAATCGATTGAGAATGATTTTTCTTTCGCTGTTTACTCTTTTTGGAACTTTTTTAGTCTCCGCGCAGACTAAAACGATTTCGGGAGTGGTTAATGGTGATGGATTACCCTTACCTGGGGTGCAGATTACTGTAAAGGGTAAAACTGCAGGGACATTAACAGATTTTGATGGGTTGTATAACGTAGAAGCAAGTAAGGGGGATGTCTTAGTGTTCACTTATACTGGTTTTCAAGAACAAGTGGTAACCATTGGTGAATCGAATGTTGTTAATATAGACTTAGAAGTAGAGGTTAATAGCTTAGATGAAGTAGTCGTTATTGGTTATGGTACTAGCAAAAAAAGTGATTTGACTGGCTCTGTGGTTTCAGTAAAAGCAGAACAAATTGAAAAGACGCAACCTATTTCTTTTGAGCAAGCTTTAGTAGCCAATGCGCCAGGTGTCCGTGTTATTGCTGGGGAAGGTGGACCAGGTTCAGGATTTAAAGTTAGGGTAAGGGGTACCACTTCTTTATTGGCTAATGCAGACCCTTTATATGTTATTGACGGATTCCCAATCCTTGAAGAGAATGGTAATGGACAAGATGTTAATAATGGTCCGGGAAATAGTTTCGTAAGTCCTTTGGCAGGTTTAGATCCTTCGACAATAGAATCTATTGAAGTTTTAAAAGATGCTTCGGCTACAGCTATTTATGGAGCAAGAGGGGCTAATGGAGTAGTAATTATAACAACAAAATCTGGGGCTAAAGGTAAGCCAAAATTAACTTTGGATGTATCTACAGGTATTTCAAGAATATCCAATCATATTGATGTGTTAGGAGG
>CALFUO010000146.1 GCA_937929895.1 uncultured Aquimarina sp. | reverse complement strand
CCGGAATCAGCATTCCACTTTGTAGCATTACTTGCAGTAAACCTACCGTTTTTAGGGTAATACTTTTTCCTCCTGCATTGGGTCCAGAAATAACAATAATACGACTGTCACTATCTAGGCCAATGGTCTGCGGATGTGTTTTATTTCCTTTTTCTCGGTTATTTAGAAGTAAAAGTGGGTGAAAAGCATCTTTTAGGTGAAGGTCTCTATCTTCCGTAATTTTCGGAAGCAAACCATCCATGCTTTCTGCATATTTAGTCTTTGCAGCAATCACATCGATATCACTCAAATATTCCTGAAAAGAAGCAAGAATCTCTTGATATGGACGAATTTCATTTGTCAGCCTTTTTAGAATCCTAATAACCTCTTCGCGTTCTTCGTATAGTAAATTAGATAATTCGTTATTGTAGTTACGAGTTGCTTCTGGTTCAATATAAACAATACTTCCTGTTTTCGAGCTTCCTAAAATTGCCCCTTTTACCTTACGTCTATACATTGCTTTTACAGCTAGTACACGACGATTATCTACTACAGTTTCTCGAATCTCATCTAAAACCCCAGCAGCAGAGTAACGACTTAAATCTCTTCCGAAACTTCCGTTAAGTTGTCCTTGCACACTGGTTATACTGCGACGAATATTTTGAAGCGAAGGAGATGCACTATTTTTTACTTCTCCGAATTTATCAATGATAACCTCGATACTTTTTATAATATCGGTGGTAAAAGTGATTTCTCGAGAAAACTTAGCAAGAGTAGGGTACAGCTCTACTTTTTTAGAAAAGAAGTGTAAAAGTTCGTTGACCGTAAAGTTTAAGGAAACGATCTTTTTTAGATGGTTTGCTTCTAAAAAAGTGTTTTCGATACCCAGTAGTTTCAATTCGTTATCGATACTATCGTATCCATGATTAGGAATACGGGCGTCTTGTAAAAAAGAAGACTTGTATTCATTCACCATTTCAAGGGCATCCATTAATTGCTCTTCCTCTGTGAATGGAATTAGATGTTTTGCTTTTTCTTTTCCTTTGTCGGTATTACAATATTCTGAAACTTGAAAAGCTACAGTAGGAAATTCTAAGTCTTGAAGGGTCTTGGGTGAAATTTTAATCATTGAAAATGAAACGAAGTACTACTATTGAAATTATTAAGTAGCGCAAAAGTAGAAATAAAACGATACGTACAAACCAAGAATCGGTACAATGAAGGTTAAAAAACGTTAAGAAATAGAATTAAGAATTACGCATAAGGTATTCTAAAAGGTATACTCGGATTTTTCGATGCTTTTTTGATTCCTTTTTGAAGCGTCTTAATAATTCTGGATCATTCTTTAAGATCGTTTTTAAATCAGAGGTATTAAGAACTTTTGTGATCGAACCATTTTTAAAATCGACAAGCTCTAAGCCTTTTACGTTACAATGAATCGGGAATTTGCCGACACCAATACTTTTGTTAAAATCAATAACAAATAAAGAGCTGTAAATACCATAACGATCTCCGTACATGGTTACGTAATTGAAAAAAGGTTTGCTTTTTAGTTCTGGTTGTCGAGCATTTAAAAACAATTCTTTTCCATTACTAAATCCTAAAATGGGTTTTGGAGATTCGTTTTTGATAACCGCAATACGGTGTGGATCTGATTTTTGCCCATCAGTCATTACTTTTTTATAAACCACTTTAGAATTCAATTCTAGATCGGGTGTATTCGAACGAAGCGATTGCCAAGAGGTGTAAATTCCTTTTTCGAAACTTGTTTGTGCTGCTACATCGAAAAAAGTCAATAATAAAATAAAAGATACAAACTTTGCTTTCATAACATTAAATGTATGATATTATAACGTATTTAAAGTTGTTTTAACCCTTCTTCAAGTGTTATTTTAGATAAAGTATATTCCACTTGGAATTCACAATTAGCATAAGGGCACCATTGTTGATTAGATATAACACTAATGGTAAAGTTATCTTTTTCCTTTTGTATTTCACCATTGTATAAGTCTGTGTTCTTTGTGCGCGTATTATTACAATAAGAATAACTTATTTTGTCGAAAGAAAAGGTGTCGTTTACAGATATCTCACTTTCCCATTTAGCAGTGATCTTATATTTATTATAAATGCTATTATAATAGTATTCAATAGCTGTGAAAGAATTCGGGTCTTTCAAATTCATTTTGATTAAGACAGGTTTTATATCAGATTCTTTTTCCGAAATATTACAAACTCCGATTTTCGAAATTCTTTTTTGCCCAATCCAGAAGCCTTGTAATTCTGAATGCTTAATGTCTGCGTCAACTTTTATTGTAGGCTCTTTAATTATTCCAGTAAATGAAACTAAACAAGCACATAAAATAACGAATGATATAATTTTTGCTTTCATTTAAGGCTGTTTTAGTAATTAAAAGAGAAACAATCGAGTTACTAATTTAAAAGTATTTTTGAAATTAGTAACTCGATTGCGAATCTTCTTATTTTATAGTTAGTGCAGTACCTTTAAATTCGATACCGTCCCAACCATATTTCATAAAGTTACGAATGTTACCGTGATCTGTTCCTTCAGGGTTTTCTAATACGTCTTTACGGTAATAATCTCCAAAACAGGCCAATGTAGCTTCTTTGTCTAAATTGTTTAATTGTGCGAAAGCAAACAATTTGCAAGAACCAGAATTTTGTCCTGCCTCATTTTTAGTATTCCCGTTTTTAAAAGCTGTTTCTGTAAAGGTGTATTCGTTCTCTACAACAGTCATAGTTTCTTTAAAATCGATTGATGTTGGTGCTGAATTTAATTTTTCTAAAAATTCGGTTAAGTTCATTTTTTTGAAATAGTATTTAATGAAGTGATTTAAACTTTTTTTGATAGCAAAATAGTGATGTGTAAATTTATGTTTCCATACTTACATTCACTAATGATCCCTACTTATGTACAGTGTACTTGCTAAAGATACAATAGAAAAAGAGATTTTACCTTACTTAC
>CALFUO010000145.1 GCA_937929895.1 uncultured Aquimarina sp. | reverse complement strand
GTAGTAATCTCGATACGTCTCATAAACCATTAACCGAATTATATCAGGCTGTAGATAAGCATCCTAAAGTAAAAAAATCATTTATAGGAAGTGGTATTCGTCACGATATGTTAGTGCCTGAATTCAATAAAAATGCTGACCCTAAAGAGTTGGACGATTATACGGAAGAAGTAATGACTAATCATATTTCTGGACGTTTGAAAGTAGCTCCAGAACATACTTCGGATCCTGTATTGAAATTGATGCGTAAACCTTCTTTTCATTATTTCCATAAGTTTAAAGAACGTTTTGACAGAATCAATATTAAGAAGAGTTTAAAACTTCAATTAATACCTTATTTCATTTCGAATCACCCTGCCTGTGAAATGGAAGATATGGCAAACCTTGCTGCCGAAACCAAAGAAATGGGATTTCAATTAGAACAGGTACAAGGTTTTACTCCTACTCCAATGACAGTAGCAACGGTGATTTATTATAGTGGGTATCATCCTTATACGTTAAAACCCACTAGAACTCCAAAAACGAAAAAAGAAAAGGACGAACAACATCGTTTCTTCTTTTGGTACAAAAAGGAAAATAAAGGCTGGATTCGTAAAACCTTAAGCAAACTGAATAGAACAGACCTAGCAGATACCCTTGTCCCGGAAAAAGAAACTGGTTCTTGGAAAAGTATTAAACCTAAAAAAGTGAACGATACTTTTAATGATGCTATTCCTTCGAAGGATTCGAAACCTAAGAAGAAATATAAGTATAAGAAAAGGAGGAGGTAACGTTTTAATTAATGAACAACTGTATTTATAGTATATAAAAGAAAATCCCTAGAGAAACATAGTTTCTCTAGGGATTTTCTTTTATAAGTACGCTTAAGGTAGTACTATTAGACAGAGTTTAGTATTATACCATTTTCGAAATAATATCATCGTTATAAAATTTAACAATAGCTAAGGCTACCGAAATTTTACGCATTGAACTAGCGAAAATCTTATCTCTTTTGCTACAATTATATTATTTCAGAATTGGTATTACTTGTTAATGTAATTCGATTTGTTAGCTTCCTTTAATGCTCTTTCCTCTTGTGTAAGTGTCTTATTTTCTGGAGCTATTGACCAATCTATTTCGTCTCCCTTTTGAGAGTTTTCTTTTCTAGATTCACGCTTTTCCTGTTTCAGCTTCTTTTTCCTAGCTCTGTCCTTTTCTCGTTGTTTTTTAAAAAACGTTTCTTGCGATTTCGATCCCATAAATATATTTTTAGTTTACAAAGGCCTAGGCAGTACCCTTTTTACCAGTTCTCCCTGTACGCCTATTCTATGAATATAGCTATCCATAGTCAATAAGTAGTTGGTAATTAATTACATGTGTTACATCATCAATATCAATACCTCTTTCGGCTACATCAGTAGCCACTAATATTTTTGTCTTTCCTGATTCAAATAGTTTTATTGCTTTACTTCGATAATTTTGCGACTTGTTTGCATGTATAGTTTGAATATATCTTTGAAATAAGGTTTTTCAACAATCGCGTGTACTTTTTTAGGTCACTAAACGTTAATTTAGAAATAATAGAATCAATAAAATGATACGTCTTTTCTATTATTTCACAATTGGCTTAACATCTATTGAACCTAACACTTTAAGCATTTTAAAATGTTCTTTGATAGCCGAGAAGAAACTTTCTTGTCTATTGTATGGAATCCCAAATTCTTTTGCTGTTTGCTCTACAATAGGAGCTATCTTCCTATAATGAATATGTGAAACATGTGGAAATAAATGATGCTCTATTTGATTCGTTAACCCTCCAAAAAACCAAAACAAAAATCTTCCTTCCTGGGCAAAGTTACAAGTAGTCAATAATTGATGTGTCATTATTTCATTTTCTATTTTTCCTTCTTCGGTAGGTAAAGGAAACTGAGCATCTGGCATAATATGTGCCGTTTGAAACACCAATGTGATCAAAAAACCAGTAACAAACTGCATTACAAAGAAACCTAATACTATGACACCTGTAGTCGTAGCAGATAATAATAATGGCAGTATAAGTACTAATGTATAATAAATGACTTTACATAGTATTATATTCATTAAATATCTTCTGTATACTTTTGGATCTTTGATCAATCCCTTTTTTCGAAATCTTTCTAGATTGGCAAAATCTTTAGTCGTTACCCATGATAATGTAGATAATCCGTAAAAAACCCATGCATAAATATGTTGGTATTTATGCAACTTATTCTTTTCTGCATGTGGCGAAAATCTTAAAAAGAATGGAGTCTCTATATCGTGATCGTGTGCTTCGATATTGGTATAAGTATGGTGCAAGACGTTGTGCTGTAAGCGCCAAATATCTTTACTTGCACCAATTAGATTCGTTGTGTTAGCCATTAATTTATTTAGCCATTTATGCTTTGAAAATGACCCATGTATGGCATCGTGCATAATTCCCATACCGATACCTGACATTCCTAGCCCATTCAAGATGTATAAACAAATAATAAGTGTAGGATTCGAAATGCCACCGAAAATAATGAACCCTAATGGCACAAAAAATAACAGTAACATGATTATAGCTTTAATTATCATGGGAGTACTGCCGTATCTATTTTTATTACCGGTCTTAAAATATTCGGATACTCGTTTTTTTAATGTAATCGAAAAATCAGCATGTAATGATTTTGAAAATGAAATTGCCTTGATAATTAATGTATTTTAAGTTAAAGTACTATTTATAATATACTAAGCTTAATACATTAATAGATTTCTAATAATGAGTAGTTTTAGGTATTAACATTAGAACCACTATAAGCTATTTTAATATACTTATGCCATGATAATGTAATCATGAAATAAGATTAAGAGAGAATTTATTATGATATCCTACCTAATTAAAACAAATTCTTTTGGAATCTGGTAGTAATGGTTCTTTATAATAGCTTCTAAAATTCGAAAAGTACTAAAAGTTACTTTTTGGAAAAAATAAACAACAGAAGAGAAGTAACTAAATGATAAAAAACCTTGTTAAATAATAAAGATCACGTTACCGCAATCTTTATTAAATAACTAAGTATTGATAAACTAAAAAATTAGTCGATAACTTCTACATTAATAGCGTTTAGTCCTTGTCGACCTTCTCTAGTAGTGTATTTTACTTTATCATTTTCTCTAATTTCATCAATTAAACCAGAGTTATGAACGAAAATATCTTTACCGTTTGCTGTTGGGGTGATAAAACCAAATCCTTTTGTAGTGTCGAAAAACTTTACTGTTCCTTCTTCCATTTGTACTAAATATTTAAAATTATTATAAAATTATTGCTTGAAAAGAACACCTTTAAAAACCACAAATAGCGGTTTCTTTAGTTTATAAAATTCAGATTGATAAAGTACTGATGAAATAAAAAAGGAAAGAAGAGAGAATCTCGAAAAAACTAATTACTAAATATTACTCTAAAATTGAATAATGCCCTAAACGAACTACGCAAAGATAGTTATTTACTGACTTCCATTATCTATTTTATCGAAATATTTTCAAAAACTATTTTTTAGACTCTTTTTACTAATTTATTAGCGCTGATATAAACGTTATTCCTAAATAACGTGAGATATAAGCAAACTAAAAATGTACTTGGGTTTTGTTGGCTTTATTCTATTTTTTTTAAAATAACTTCTTTCTGTTTCAGTTCGCGTACTCTTTTGCCTACTTCCCATTAAAGTACTTTCTTTCTATATTTCGTGATCCAAACAATATGATATTTACAATCATAGACAGTATGCGAAGTTTTTCGATAATTCTGCATACTATAAAATATAAAACTAAAATCTTCGCCTTAAAGCGAGGGATTTATTCCCCTATTAATAATACGATTTAAACCATAAAATGCAACATATATTAAGTTTACTTTTCTACTTTTTCTTCGTTTAAAAATGAAACCGTAGCTACACTACTATGCTTTAATTTTACGCCTTGAAAAAGCGAAAATTAATTCTAAATATTTATACCGCATTTTATGGTTTTAATCGTATAACTAGTTGACAAATATTTTGTGAAGTATATAAAAACAAAAAACCTTCACTAACTAAATAGTGAAGGTTTCAAAAAAGGCGGCGACTTACTCTCCCACAAATGCAGTACCATCAGCGCGATTGGGCTTAACTTCTCTGTTCGGAATGGGAAGAGGTGAGCC
>CALFUO010000144.1 GCA_937929895.1 uncultured Aquimarina sp. | reverse complement strand
TTATCATCATTCGCCAATGGTAACGACTTCCCTCCAAAACCGAATACGCGAACGTTATTGGGGTCTATATTATTTATGTTATATCCAAGGCGAGTTAACAAATTAGCATCAATTTGAAAAATTCCTGTTGTATCGACGGTGATTCTTTTCCATTCTCCTGACGCTAGTACTGAGCTACGTTTATTTAAGTTTAAAGACTTAGCCCCTGAATTAGCAAAAGACTTAGTGGAATTTAATTTTTTCTTTACTTGAAAACTAACTAATCTTTTACATGTGTTACCAGTACATATAACTGGTGTAATAATTACTCGATGTACATATTGGTCCCTTGCTTTAGCTGTAATAGAAGAACTGTTTAATGTAGTTGCGAAAGTAATTTTGCTTCCTCTTCCAAAATACGATCGATCAAAATTCTCATATCGAGGGTTAAAAACCTCTACATCGCCAGGAAAATTAGGATACCCCTCGATAGTAAAGTCAGCTACATATATATTTTCTTTATTTAGAAAATTAGAAGCATTTGCTACATATGCGCTAGTAACCCCATCAACAACCGAAGACTCTTCTTGCCCTGAAGACCAATTTAAGGTGATTGTCTGCTGGGCAACGATATTCTGAAAATATATAAATAAAAAGCTAAGAGCAAATAGATACTTCATATCGTAGTTCTATAAAATAAATGAGTTCAATTACACAAAGAAAACATAAGATTTTTAAAATCCTATAAGAAGTTATGTATAAAATAATTATTTTCTGTCTTAAAATAAAATTGAAGTTTAAGCGTTAATTATTATATTGCAAACCCTGATATAGTAAAAGGATTACCTATTATGAGCAAAAAAAATCTTTTTAACCTACTAATAACCTTAGGTATTGGAGTGGTATTTGTAAGTTGTAATACCTCTGAAACATTTTCGAATAGATCTAGAGGAACTGGTTCTCAATTTAATTCGAGAGAAAGTGTATTCAACCCAAACACAAATTACAAAGAACAAGAAACTCCTGTTGGTACTGTACCAATTGAAGGTGGTACTTTCACCATGGGTCGTGTTCAAGATGACGTAATGCATGATTGGAATAACACTCCTAACAGACAACACGTACAATCTTTCTACATGGACGAAACAGAGGTAACTAACCTTATGTATTTAGAGTATTTAGATTGGTTAAAACGAGTTTATGACCCTACTGATGATAGATACCGAAATATTTATTACGGAGCTTTACCCGATACATTGGTTTGGAGAAATAGACTTGGGTTTAACGAAGTAATGACTAACAATTATTTACGTCACCCAGCATACAGAAACTATCCTGTTGTTGGAGTTTCTTGGATTCAAGCAGTTGAGTACAGTAACTGGAGAACAGAACGTGTAACAGAGAATCTATTGATTCAAAGAGGTATTTTCCCAAGAGATGCACAGATAAAATCTGTGACACAAAGAGCACCTCACTTTACGGAAACATACGAGAATTCACCAAAGGATAATTACGGCGGTGATGAATCTTTACTACTCGGAGGTCCAGAATCGCAAAGAAGTTTAAAAATAAAGGAAAAGGACAGCTTAGATATAAGTGGTAAATTCCAACAACGTGACTCTGGTAACATTCCTCCTAAGTTCCGTCTTCCAACTGAAGCAGAATGGGAATATGCTGCTCTTGGTCTTGTTGGAGTAAGAAATTATAATATCTATAGAGGTAGAAAAAAATATCCTTGGGATGGTCAATACACTCGACAAAGACAAGGTAAGAAAAATCGTTACGGAGATCAATTAGCTAACTTTAAACAAGGATCGGGAGATTACGGTGGTATTGCTGGATGGAGTGACGATGGCGCAGATATTACTGCTCAAATTAAGAGTTACCCTCCTAACGATTACGGATTATATGATATGGCGGGTAATGTTGCCGAATGGGTAGCTGATGTCTATAGACCGATTGTAGAAGACGATTTTAACGATTTCAACTACTATCGTGGAAATGTATATACTAAGAATGCGATTGCTGAAGACGGGACTGTAACCGTATTAGGCTTAGACGAAGTAGAATATGACACTTTAAGTAACGGTAAAATTATCGCTAGAACTTTACCTGGAGAAATTAAGAAAGTGCCTATCGATGATGAAGATACTTACTTACGAACTAACTTCTCTCAAAGTGATAATAGAAATTATAGAGATGGAGATAAGTTGTCGTCAAGATATTACGAGTCTTTCAATGATATTGACGGAGACCCTACCAAGGCAATGTACAATTCACCTTCTCATAAAGTAACCGCTAATGATGATGGTAGCTTACGTAGAGAATACGACAAGTCTACTAAAAGAAAAACTTTGGTAAATGACAAAGTACGTGTATATAAAGGTGGTTCGTGGAAAGACAGAGCATTTTGGCTAGATCCTGCCCAACGTAGATATTTCCCTCAAGATATGGCGACTGATTATATCGGATTTAGAAATGCAGTATCTCGTGTTGGTGATAAGTTTACTAAATTCAAAAAGCCTACAAATTAAACTAGTAGCTAAAATCACATCAAAATATAATTTAAACCCTAGCTCGTCTAGGGTTTTTTGATATCATAAACCCAGTAATACTATTATGGAAATAGCAAAAATTCACAATCTATTTCTTCAATCTAAAGGAGTTAGCACAGATACTCGCACAATAAAAGCCAATCAAATTTTCTTTGCCTTATCTGGAGACAACTTCAACGGAAATCTATATGCATTACAAGCTATAGAAAAAGGGGCCTCTTATGCCGTTGTAGATGACATTTCGATTACAAATCCTAATTGTGTTTACGTAGAAGATGTTCTAAAAACACTACAAGAACTAGCAAAGTATCATCGAATTTTTTTGAACATCCCCATTCTATCACTTACCGGAAGTAATGGAAAAACAACTACCAAGGAATTAATTACAGCTGTACTTTCAAAAAAATACAAGGTTACCGCAACCAAAGGAAACCTTAATAACCATATTGGTGTTCCTTTAACCTTATTAAGTATGAATACTTCTACTGAGTTTGGCGTGGTTGAAATGGGAGCTAATCATATGAAAGAAATAGCCTTACTTTCGTCCATATCACAACCTAATTTTGGACTAATCACTAATATTGGTAAAGCACACTTAGAAGGCTTTGGAAGTGAAGAGAATATACTTCGGGGTAAAACAGAATTATACGACTATTTAGAACAAAGTGAAGACAGTATCGTTTTTGTAAATACGAAAGACGACCGACTCTTAAAGAGGTCTTCTAATTTAAATGGTGTATTCTATGGATTGGAAGAAAAAAAAGAGCACTTAATCAATATAAAACTCTTAAAAGAGAATCCAGAAATAATTATCGATACTAATCAAACAACTATAAAAAGCCCTCTCATGGGGTACTATAACGCAGAAAATATTTTTGCTGCTATTTGTATCGGAAGCTATTTCCAAATCCCCATTAATGATATCAAAGACGCCATTGAAACCTATCATCCTACCAACAATAGGTCTCAGGTAATTCAAACCTCTTTAAACATTGTAAATCTTGACGCGTATAATGCAAATCCAACAAGTATGCTACTTAGTATACAAAATTTTGAAAAAAGCAACTACCTCACTTCTAAAACAGTTATTCTAGGTGATATGTTTGAGCTTGGCCAACAAGCATCTGAAGAACACATAAAAATTATAGATTACCTAAAACACTCTACATCGATTTCAAAAGCTATTTTGGTCGGAAGCAATTTTCATAATTGCAATAACGATAATTACTTCATTTCTTTTAAAACTACTACAGAAGTTATTACTTTTTTAAAAAAAACACCCATAGAAAATAAACAAATTCTGATTAAGGGTTCTCGTGGTATGAAACTAGAAACATTATTAAATTATTTATAGCAAAAAAATGAGGTTATCATATTCATGAAATCTCATTTTTCCCCTATTACTAAGTTTGACACGATTTAAACCATAAAATGCAACATATATTAAGTTTACTTTTCTACTTTTTCTTCGTTTCAAAATGAAACCGTAGCTACTGCTATGCTTTAATTTTACGCCTTGAAAAAGCGAAAATTAATTCTAAATATTTATGCTGCATTTTATGGTTTAAATCGTATGACTTTCAAGTATAACGAGTAATGCAATCCGTTTACCAACAATAATTTCGCATATATGCCGTTTCTTTTTCACTATTGTTATGTTGAAAAAAGCAATTGTAGCCAAGGTTATTCTAGATTTCTTGCCTTGTACTAGCAAAAAGTAATTCAGTTTATTTACACAAAATTATTATCTACCAATCGTATAATACCTGTTTTTCGACAATCTCTTTAGTATATTCTTATTAGATAAAATACGGACCAAAAGAATAACAACACCTCACCTATATTAGGTGTGATCTTAAAAACCAAGCAGTCTTTTCATGTTGTTGCATCGTCGCAATAAAAAAATCTGCTGTACCATCATCTCCATTTCTCTCTGCTACGTCTATACTTTTTCTTAAAAATCTGATAATTTCTTCATGATCTTCTAATAAACACTCTATTAATTTAAGACTCTTTATTAATTCTCCATTTTTCTCCTTAAGTGTAGTCAAAGAAGAAAACTCTGCCATAGATACTGGTGTAGCAAAACCTAATTGACGGATACGCTCTGCAACATCGTCAATAATTACACTCAATTCTTCATACTGACTTTCGAAAAGCTGGTGTTTATCTACAAAGTCAGCCCCAACAACATTCCAATGAGCTCCTTTGGTTTTTAAACTTAAAGTAAATTCATTAGCCAATAAAGTCTTTAACACCTCGGCAACATTTCTACGACTTTCTTCTTTGATTCCTATATCCAACTGTTTATTATTATTATTTAATTCTATTTCAAATTCCATCCTATATATTTTATTATGTATTTTTAAATCTTATTCAAATTTAAAGATATCATAAGACAAAACTATTAAAGTAACATAGAAATAACTTATAGCTATATCACAAGAACTAAAAATAACCTAAGGAATATTTAAATACTTATGTGTCTGTAACGAAATTTTCCACTTTGGATTTTGCATAACATAATCCACGATCATCGGAATAACTTTATCTCTTTTACTCCATTCTGGCTGAAGATACAGCACGCAATCTTTAGAAACTTTTGCTGCCTGTTGTTCTGCAAAGTCTAAATCTGATTTATTATAGATAATCATTTTTAACTCGTGCGCAAAAGGGTAAATTTCCTCTACTGGTAATTTTGTTTTCTTAGGAGACAAACATATCCAATCCCAATTACCTGAAACTGGATAAGCACCTGATGTTTCGATATGCGTTTTCGCTCCTTTTTCCTTCAAACCAGAAGTTAATGCAGACATATCCCATGTTAAAGGCTCTCCACCTGTTACGACAATAGTATCACTATACTTAGTAGCATTGTCTACAATACGTTCTGTAGCAGTAGGTGGATGCAATTCTGCGTCCCAACTTTCTTTTACATCACACCAATGACAACC
>CALFUO010000143.1 GCA_937929895.1 uncultured Aquimarina sp. | reverse complement strand
GCCCTTCAGTTAAAATTTTAAATTAATGTACCTCTAAAAGTCTGACTGATTCGTCATTTAACATTTTTTTAGAAGAAAGATCACAAACTATTCTTTATACTTCTTAGAATAAACCTAAAAAAGATTCCCTAAAGAATGCTAAAACAAAGGTCGTTCTCCCGAGACACTATCCTTCTTAATTTCTAATGTTTGCTGTAACGATGCTTTAACTTCGTCAGGTAAGTTGTTTTTGGCATCATTTAATTGTGTAATCAAAGAATTATAACTAGCCACTAAATTCTTACTGTAGTTATATAACTTTGTGGTATCCTTATATCCTTTCTTTTTTTCGAACTGAACAGCCTTCGCAAAAGTTCGAATAGCATCAACACGCCCCATAACACTTTTGTTTTTAAAATCTTTTGGCATGGTTTTTAGAAACTCGTTACAATTCTCCTGAATCGTCTTTAATTCTCCCGAAAAATCACCAAGACGAAGAGTATTTATTTTTTTTACCTGAATTTCTAAATCATGAAGACTTATATTTTCTTCTGATAGTTTTTTTACTTCGCTAGATAAGTTTCTAACAATAGCTACTCTTTCTGAAATTACTTTAGGTACCGAAACAATAACTTCTTTCTGTCCCTCCTTAATTTCTTCTTTTTGTGGTATCTCTTTAGAATTACAACACTGTAATAATACAGTTAACACAGACAACAATAACAATTTCAAAATTCTAATCATAAATAAATAAAAAAGCTACTTCTAAATATTTAGAAGTAGCTGTAAATTTATAAAAAAGAAGGTTCGATTAAATGTTTGCAGCTAACCAATCTCCTACTTCACTTGTTTTATAAGCTTTTCCTCCAGCTGCTAAATCTTCAGTAACTAGTCCTTCTGCTAAAGACTTGTTTACTACAGCACGGATTGCCTCTGCTTCTTCTTTTAACCCGAAAGCATCTTCGAACATCATTGCCGCAGAAAGTACTGTTGCTAATGGGTTAGCAATGTCTTGACCTGCTGCTTGAGGGTAAGAACCATGGATAGGCTCGTATAACGAAGTTTTCTCTCCTACAGAAGCTGAAGGCATTAGTCCCATAGATCCGGAAATTACAGAAGCCTCATCAGTTAAAATATCTCCGAATAAGTTTTCTGTAATTAAAACATCATAGCTATTTGGCCATTGTACCAAACGCATTGCAACAGCATCCACGAATTCGTAAGATACTTCTACTTCTGGGTATTCCTTTTCTAATCCTTGAACTGTTTCTCTCCAAAGTCTAGAAGTCTCTAAAACATTCGCCTTATCTACACAACATAATTTTTTAGTACGTGTCATTGCTAATTCGAAACCTTTACGCGCTAAACGAGTAACTTCTTCTTTAGTATACACACAGTTATCGAAAGCTGTATCCCCACCATCTTTACGACCTTTTTCTCCGAAATAGATTCCTCCTGTCAATTCTCTTAAGAATACTAAATCTGTACCTTTAATACGCTCTTCCTTTAAAGGCGACTTATCAATTAAAGAAGGGAAAGTAAATGTAGGACGCACGTTAGCAAATAATCCTAATTTCTTTCTCATTTTTAATAAACCTTGCTCTGGACGTACTTTTGCAGAAGGATCGTTATCGAATCTTGGGTGACCAATAGCTCCGAATAATACTGCATCTGCAGCCACACAAATTTCGTGAGTTTCGTCTGGGTATGGCTCACCAACAGCATCAATTGCAGCAGCTCCTGTTAAAGCAGGAGTCCAGTTAATTGAATGGTTAAATTTTGTTGCAACAGCATCACAAACTTTTACTGCTTGATCTATAACTTCTGGTCCAATTCCATCACCAGCAAGTAAGGCTATATTAAAATTCATTTATTTAGATTTTCTCAATTTTCGAGCACAAATATAGGTTATTTAGAATATCTTCAAAGTAGACAAGACTATCCTAATTCAATAATATTTAACATCTTCTCCGTTGCTTTAATCGCAGAAACGGTTTGATCACTATCTAGACCTCTAGTAACAAATTCTCTAGATTCGTCTCTCCAAGTAATAATCGTTTCACATAAAGCATCAGAGTTACTTCCTGGTGGGATACGAACTGAATAATCTACCAATGAAGGAAAAGACTTCTCTTTCGCATCATACACTTTTCTCAAAGCATTGATAAACGCATCAAACTGACCATCTCCTTGAGCATGTTCTTCGATAATCTCTCCATCGAAATTAACAGATACTGTTGTAGAAGGTTTTAACCCCTTAGCGTGTGTTAAGACATACGATTCGACAATAACCTTGCGCTCACTCTCATTATTTTCTAATACATCGGAAATAATGTATGGTAAATCATCTTTAGTAAGTACTTCTTTTTTATCCCCTAATTCAATAACTCTTTGAGTGATCTTTTTGACCTCTTCGTTAGTTAAAGGAATCCCTAACTCTTCTAAGTTTTTTTGAATATTAGCTTTACCAGAAGTCTTTCCTAAAGCATATTTACGCTTTCTTCCAAATCTTTCTGGCAATAAATCGTTGAAATATAGATTATTCTTATTATCTCCATCAGCATGAATCCCTGCTGTTTGAGTGAATACATTATCACCAACTACAGGTTTATTTACAGGAATCCTAAAACCTGAAAAGTTTTCTGCAAGACGACTCACTTTAAACAAGGCTTTTTCTTCTACTTGAATCTCAAATTGAGGTAAAAAATCTTTGACAACTGCTATAGCGCTTGCCATTGGCGCATTACCTGCTCTCTCCCCCATTCCATTCAAGGTTAAATGCAGACCATGAGCACCAGCTTTTAAGGCTTCCATAACATTAGCTACAGATAAGTCGTAATCGTTATGTGCATGAAAATCGAAATGAAGACTTGGGTATCTATCTACTAATTCTTTGATAAAATCAAAAGTTTCATCGTAACGCAAAACTCCCAAAGTATCTGGAAGTAGTACCCTTTTTACAGGTTGCTCTTTTAAAAAATCTAAATATTCGAAAACATATTCTTTAGAATCTCGCATCCCATTACTCCAATCTTCTAGATAGACATTGGTAGTAATTCCTTTTTCACCAGCCTGCTTTATATTATCTGCAATATCAGCAAAGTGCTCTTGCGGTGTCTTTCTAAGTTGATGCGTTAAATGGTTAAGAGATCCTTTTGTTAACAAATTTTGAACTCTAGCACCTGCATCAACAATCCAGTCTATTGAAACACCTTTATCTACAAAGCTTAAAACTTCAACAGCTTCTATAAAACCGTTTTCATTTGCCCAACTTGTAATTTGTTTTACTGCTTCAAATTCTCCTTTCGAAACTCTAGCTGAAGCTACTTCGATACGATCGACTTTTAATTCTGTCAATAATAGCTTGGCTAATGTTAATTTTTCTGAAGCTGAAAAAGATACTCCTGAGGTTTGTTCTCCATCTCTCAAGGTAGTATCCATTATTTCAATATATCTCGAGCTCATTTGTTTTCTAAAAAAATTAGGGATAGCAAATTTAGCTATTCACGGATGACAGACAAAATCGTGCTCTAAAATAAAAATTAAAAAAGTATTTTGAAGTTATAATGGTTTTACAGAAGACATAATCATAATAGTCCTCCAAGCTTTTACTATATCTTTTCGAGGAATACAAATATCCTTATCCTCCTGATTTTTACCTTCGTAATAATCCTTTTCCTCATTGAATTTAACTACTTGAATGAAAAGCAATTCGTTAACCGTACTTAGTATATAAATATCTGATATTGTAAATATAGTACTAACATCGTACTCTTGCGCAAGTAAATAGCTCTGAGAAGCACAACTCGCAGACTCTTTCGGATCTTCAAACACTACTGTATTCCCTCCCTTTAGACCTGGGATTTCGAAAGTTGGTAATACTTTGAAAAAGCTTTCATTCATAATATTCTTAACAAAAAAACCTCGATCTTCTTTGCTAACATATGGTAAGGTTTGGCTATAAAATTCTTCGCCCTCTGTCACATTATAGATTACATCTTCTTCTGTTAGGTATGCCTGCTTTAGCATTTCCCCTTCTCCTGTAAACATCCAAATTGGATTAAAGATATTTCGAAATTCTGATTTAAAAAAGCGTTCAAAAAAATCGAAACTCGGTCTAGACTTACCGCTAGCAATATCATAAATAGACTGAGAACGGGAATAACCTAATGTTTTTGCAAAGTCATTCCTTGACACTCCCAGATATTCAATTATTTGAGAAATAATTAGGGTAAAATTTGTTTTCACGCTCATGGGTTGACATTCAGATATTTCTGTATATTTGTTCCTGTTTTAGGAACAACAGGAATTAATGAGCAAAAATACAGAAAAGGCTAAGAATAGATTTAATACTCAAGTAGTAAATTTACTTGCCAAAAAGTACGGTTTTTCTGACAGATATATTAAACAAATATTATCTGATGACCGCTCCCCTATCTTCTCTGATCAACTAAAAAAAGAGTATAAAGAGCTTATAAACAATATAGATAAAGAATTAAGCAATCATTTTAAATTATAAAAAGGAGATATTAAAGAAATATCTCCTTTTAACTTATTATCGTTTAAATACACAATTAAACGATGATTAACCTTTAGCCGTATGATTGACTTGCTGAGGGAATGGAATTTCAATACCAGCGTTATCTAATGCTACCTTCACATTTTGCAAAGAGTTAAAATAAACATCCCAATAATTATCTACCGTTGCATAAGGTCTTACCAAAATATTAACCGAACTATCTCCTAATTCTCCAACTGCAACCACTGGTGCTGGGCTTTTCAACACTTTTTGATCTGATAACAAAGTATCCATAATAATAGTCTTGGCTTTCTCTATATCATCACTATAACTAATACCTACGGTTAAATCTACTCTTAGTTCTCCTGTAGTAGAATAATTAGTAATGTTTCCGTTAGACAGTGCTCCATTAGGAATAATTACCTCTTTTCCATCTGGAGTTATAATCTTAGTAACAAAAATAGACACCTCTTTAACAACACCTACAGCTCCTTGTCCTTCAATTAAATCTCCTACTTTAAATGGCTTGAACAACAATATTAATGCTCCACCAGCGAAGTTTGCCAAAGAACCCTGTAAGGCTAAACCAACAGCCAAACCTGCTGCACCAATAATAGCAACAAAAGAAGTCGTTTTGACCCCTAACTGACTTAAGGCAGTGATGATTAACAAGGCTTTTAAAGACCAACTAATAAGACTAGTTAAAAAACCTTGTAGAGAAACATCAATGTTACTCTTATTAAAAGCTTTCTTAATTCCTTTTACAATAGCTTTAATTACCCATAAACCGACTACGAGAATTACGATAGCTTTAATAAGTGCTAAACCGTATTTTTCTACATAGTTCAAAATAACCGAAGGGTCAATCCCTTTTAATAAATCGTTCATTATAATTGTTTTAAAATGATTTGTTACTCAAAAGTAAAAAAAGAGGAAAGACTATCTAGTATAATCTTTCCTCTTTATCTGTTTTAATTATTTATATCGGATTATTTACCCCGAATATCGACTAACGTTTTAAAGTAATATGATCGTTAATCGAAGGTCTATCGGTAAATTCAATTAAAATCCAATAATCGTCAGAAGGTACTGGTGTACCCCCATATGTACCATCCCAAGTAGCATCACCTGTTAAGGTAGCTAACAACTTACCAAAACGGTCATGAATATAGACTACTGCTCCTGGGTAATTTGATCCTAAACTAGCAACATTCCATGTATCTGCTACTCCATCGTCATTCGGTGAGAAATAAGGCTGATAATCAACAAATGTAAATTTATGTTCTACTGGTCCACAACCATTTTCATCATTAATTCGAACCGTATAATCTCCTGGCAATAAATTTCTAAACACGTTTGATTTTTGAGGTTCTGTTACCACAGGGCTTCCTTGCAATAACTCATACGTAAAGTTATTACCGCCTTCTTGCACATTCACCGTAGCAACACCATCACCAAAATGATTGATAATTTCTATACTTGCTTCTAAGACTGGTGTTATATATTCCTTAATTTCGAATCGCTTCGATGATTCACAATTCGTTACAACATCTCTAACTGTAAGTGTTACAAAATCTCCTATATCATTTGGGGTTAATTCTATAGCAAAATCACTTACATCAGATCGTGTTCGATTATTATTTATATCTCTAAACTCCCATAAATATTCTAAATTACTAAAACCTAATATTTGTTTATTGATAATTTGACTTAATTCTCCCTTACAGATTCCTATATCAGAATCATCGATAATCGGAAGTAAATCTACATTAAGACGAAACTCCTCTATATTGTAACAACGTGTATTCACATTTTCTATTCGCACAAAATAATCGCCTGTAGTAATATTTCTAGAATCTACAACTACTCTATTATCCGCATTATCTTGTGACAAATGATACGTGACTCGAAAATCTGATAAAGGTTGGGTTCCTAAAAACGAAGCATTTAAACTTGAGAAATCAAAATCAGTAATACCATCAGCAACCCCATCTCCATCACAAGTATTATGACTTCTATTTACTGGTAAGTCAATTGTAGGCAAGTTTTGCATTACCGTAGAAAAGTCTGCTTCACTAAAACACCCTTCCGAATTTTCTAACCTAACAGTAATAGTACCTGTATTAGGTATAGGGTCAGACTCTGCCAATAAATTTGATACATCTGTTGGCGAAGACGTGTGATAAGTCAATGTAAAATTAGGTCTTTGACTTGGAATAATTTCACTTAGAATTTGACTATCCCAAAATTCTCTTACTTCACTGATAACGTGATTTGCACAGTAATTATTATTTAGCAAAGCACCTATTTTAGGTAAATTCAACACATTAAAAGAGATTGGTGCTGTTGTTTCACACCCCGTATCTATGTTACGAATTAAGACAGTATAACTGATACTGCTAGAAACATTATCTACTGTAATATCGAAAATTGCATTTGTTGGATGTATAAATTCTAGTTCTAAATTACCTGTTTGTGTTCCTATAAGTGCTGCCTCTAATGCTGCATTATCCACATATAATGTTGAATTATCTAAAGGAGTAGCAACATCGTTACACATCGTCAATAAACTTAAAGGCGGTGTGAATATTCTTGGCCCAGACTGAATATTTACATTGAAGACTAGTTGCGATTCACACATCGGATCATCTTTCTGAATGATACTTACTCTAATATCAGTAGTTGAAGTTACGGTTACATTTCCAACTAAAGGCGAACCTGATGCATCATCAAAATAACTAATAATATGATTTGTTAATTCCAATGGATCTCCTAAAAAAACATCTCTATCATATTTGGATAAATCTAAAGTAATTTGACCATCGTCGACACCATCTAAATCACATTCATTAGGATTGAATGTAGTAACAATCGAAGGTGGTAATACTCTCTTTAAAGGAACGCGTTTAATATTTTCACAAAATGTAATGTTATCTACTGCTCGCACATACAATTCACTCTCTGTAAGTGGGCTTCCATTTACAATAGGGGAATCTGAAGCGTCTGGATTATTATGAAGAGATAATGTTAAATTATTTATTTCTAGCTGTGTTAACCCTTTTACAACACTATCCTCTAAATTTTCTCGTAAATCTGGTGTTAATAGCTCATTTGAACAATATGATATTTCCACTGGATCAGATAAATTAGGTAACCCTTCTAAGCGAACTTGAAATTGAGTATCATAACTACAATTAACTGTTGTATTTGTTGATATTAAACGAACATAAATTGTGTGATTCCCTAAACTTGGCAAGTTGTATGCTGCTAACTCCGTTATAGTAATAGGTAAGGTATACATACTATCTCTAAAGAATTCGAAGTCAAAATCGGTACTAGATACGTTATCAAAAGGTGGTAATGTAGTTACTACACTTAAATCAACGTTACTTTCCATCTTATCGTCACCTGAATCACAAACCGTAATTGCTGGCACAGAGGTGTCAACTATATTAGGACCACTTATTAAGTTTAATGTAAAAGTTACATCCGAAAGACAACTATTATCTAATTTATTATACACCTCAGCTCTATACTGCTGACCACTTCGAATTTGATAATTTAATCCTGTAAGCTGTGTAGCCCCCTCAAAAAAAGAAATTTCAAAATCATCTATATTCGTTTCGTTGATAATCTGACCTTTTAAATCATTAAGATTGCCTAAAGTTTCTCCATCTAAAGGATTTAAATCAGTATCACAAAATACTGTGTCCGTAATAGGAAAAAGGGTCGGCCTATCAATTACCTCTAAATTAACAGTAGTAAAGTCAAAAGATTCACATTCATAAAGAATGGCACCACTACCATCTCTTACCAATCCAACAGCATTCGCGAAAATTACTGAACCATTAATTCGGTCATATATTCCTGTTAACCTATTAGAAGATGTAGAAGCACCGTCATAAAATCGAATTTCAACATTAAGATCTGTACCCGAGTAGATATCGTTCCTACGTATTACGGCTAAATCATCTAAGCCTATTGTATACGTTTGTGAATCTGGTATCCCTTCACACTTCTCTACATTTATAGATGAAACTACTGTAGGGACTCTAACCACATTAACATTATACTGCGCATCTATATAACAGTGTGATCCATCTCCTGCCCTAGAAGCTAAAAACAAACGAACATAAAATGTCTTAGAAGACTGACCTACACCTAAAGTTTGGGATGTCAAATCGGCACTACTAATTTCATTGCGCTCATTAAATCTATCTACAGCATCTTCGTAATATAGAACAGCATCACTTGTCCTTAACAAAACAGGTGATACAACAGCATTTAAATAAGTAATATCGGTTGACGGCTCGATACTAATATCAATAGGCTGTGTCGGATCTAGTAAACAAAAATTCTTATCAACAATTGTTGCTCCTGGGACATCACGTACTATTAAACTAAATCTTTCTAAAAGAATACAACCAGTAGTAGCCTTAATCCTAGCGTAAATTTCTTGAGAAGAATTAACTGTGTTTCTAAAAACACTAGGAAGCTCGCTACTAACAATTGGATCTGGTATTTCTACAGGAGAAATAGTTGGATCTATCTCGTTTCTACTAGCATCTAAAAAACCTGCGTCCTCTATAGAACTATAAAACTCAACAGAATCAACACCCGAATTAGCTAATATATTTGTTCGAACAATATCTAAATCAAAATCGGATAATCCTCCACTACCTATATCACCACATTGAATAAAATCGGCTATAGGACTGATTGCTGGAGTCTCTACGACATCTAGATTTAAAGGAATTACCGAAAAACACTCCGAATCGTCGTCATTTTCTACCCTTGCGTAAATAGTACTTACATCATTTACTGTGTATAAAGTGGTATTAATTCGCCCATTAGTGCCACCTAAAGCTGCGTCAATCTCATTGGTATAAAAGCGTACTATTTTATCAGATAATCCATTAGTTAACTCTGGTATTTTAGACGTCAAATCAAAGTTTCTCTGTAAAGTTGCCGATCCATTAGGTACACACAATATAAAAGAAGGGGTAATCGAAGGGATCACGGGTTGTTCATTCAATATAATATTTTGTGCTACAACACTTATACATCCTTCTGGGCTTACAACTCGTACGTAAACATTATTATCACCATCGTTAGAAAAATTTGCAGCCGTAGTGCTATTATATGCTATATCTGTTAAAGGAATTGCAGTTGGAGTATCTGCATTAGCTTCAGTTGGACTTTCATAATAAGACACAGTAGTCCCACTAGGGATAGGTCCCCCTAAAATTGTATTGATATTTTCTGATAAAAAGAACATATTTAAAGGTTGCCCTATTTCGTTACAAACTGTAATAGGTGGGGGAGTAACTAAATTCGGTTGACTATTCACTATAACTTGCACAGCTATTGGCACTGTAGTACAATTAGGACCTACAGGGCATCTACTAATGAATCATAATACAATAGCGTTACTGTATCATCTGCATTAACAACCTCTGCGTATAAGTCATCATTTATCAATGTAGGAAACCCTGTTACTTGTCCGCTTGTATCTCCACAAAACTCATAAACCGTAGAAGTAGGATTCAATGTCGTTATCGGATCTACATACAAAGTGACTGTTGCAATACGGCTACAAGGGGGCAAATTAGCATCTATATTCTCTATTAACACAAATAGATTTGTATTATTAGGCTTTATGTAGGTAGATATTGTAGAAAAATCTACTTCTGTACTCAAATCTAGATTACCACTACCGTCTAATGCTTCGAAATATCGTGCTCTGTAAAACAAAGAAGCATTAAAATCGTTACTTGTGAGAGATAATTGTGTATAGAAATCTGCCTCTCCAGATCCATCTGTAGTTTCACAAAGCACCAAATCTTCTAATCGTCCTAAATTCGTATTTTCGGTAATAAGGTAATCTGGTCTTAACTCGAACTGTCTAAATACAGGGCAGGAAGGAGTACTGTTTTTATGAATTCGAACATAAATGATCTGAGTATTTGTTTCTCCTGAAATAGCTATATCATTTTGATAAGTAGAAGCTAATGGCTGTAAACCTTGTTGTGCTTCCAATAATGTTCTGTGGTACGAAATACTCAAATCACTCAGAGGATCATTCCCTGTAATAACATTTTGCGTTAAATCGAAACTAGCTTGATAAACACCAGGTAATACTTCTATACCACAAGCCCTTAACGGATCTAGTTGGTTATTATTTGTAATACCAGAGGGAGGCGATAATATGGTTACTGTTATAGGCACAACATTAGAATCACAATTATTTAAAGAAGTAGCTCTAGTTTCTAAGTTTACTGTATTACTTACTGCTGTATTGAAATCAAAGTCTCTTCCTCCTGGTTCAAAATAAGATATTGTTCCCCCTGTAAAATTCGAAAAATAATAATCCGTTAACTCTTCTGCGGTTACTAATCGTAAACCGTCTACAACATAGGTACCCCCAAGTAATTCTTCTTCATCGCAAATCTCCATTCTTTGATTAGGGTCAAGTGGATTTCTCCCCGCATCTAATTGTAAAACAAAACTAGAATCAATTACCACATCAAATGAACTTTCGTAGGTACACCCAGAAGGCTCTACGACTTCTACCCTAATGGTTTGGGTTGTAGTTGTTATGTAGTTTTCTGGAGTCGTAATAATTGTAGCTCCTTCATAGTAAACAACATTCAAAGCATTTGCATTCCTTCCTTGCAAAACAATTGGAGTTTGTTGTGTAAGGTCGAATACATTTCCTACTCCCGAACAGCTAACTAAATCATTTAAGGTATTCCCAGGTTGTTGCGAACTTAAATTAACAGTTACTGTTTTTACAATTTCACAACCAGTCGTATTATTTGGAGTAATGGTTAACCTGTACTCCCCCGAACGACTTAAAGTTACCTCTCTATCTGAAGAAGACCCATTTATATCCCCTAGACTAGTAAACCATTGATAAGTAACTTGTCCTGGGTAAAATCGTTAAACCCCATCGTTAATTGCGATGTACATGCATTTATTACAAAATTATCTCCCGAACCTGAAACGGTTCCTTCTGTTGTATTTAGACTCGTATTGTAAACGAACTCATTAATTGGATATTCTAAAAAGAAAGCTGAATCTAAATTTTCATTCTGATCAGAAACAATTAGACGTACCTCATAACGTTCCCCTATTTGTAAATCATCCGCAGTCCTAGACAAGGTAGATGTCCAGCTTGTAAAATTAGGAAAAGGGGTATCTGTAGATCTTGTTCCAACTAAAAGATTTTCATTAAAAGCGGTGCATAGGCTTGGCACTGCATTGTGAATATTATTTACGGTTATGGCCTGTCCATTAGGTGTGGTAGCCAAATTAACACCATTACCAGAAGTCCCAAATTCTTTAAATAACAATACTGCCCCATCATAACTATCACACTCGTCACTAGAATTATATTGATTTGAAGCAAAGACATAGTTAAATGTTATACTTTCTTGTAACGCAATAAAACTAAATGTTAAATCCGTAGTATTATTAGAAGTTCATGATGGTGCCTGAACTAAATTTTCATAAAGACTACTACCTGCCCAAGCCGTTGAACCTTCATTGATAATAGTGCTTCCATTTACTTGAGAGACACTCCCCGTAGAAATCACTAAACCTGAAGACAACCCAAATGAAGTATTCCCTGAGGCATCGAATACACCTACACTTTGAATCCCCTCTACGCTACCACTAACGGCTATATTTAAATTTTCGTAAGGTGCACAATTATCATTTTCAGGATCATTTGCAAATTCGGTACTTCCTCCAGGAAGCACATTCAAATTTTGCGCAAAAAAAGTTGTTCCTAAAAAGAACAAAAGAAGCAAACAAAAACTGTTTTTCATAAGTTAAGGTAGTTAACATTGGGGTAGATAAATTTAAGAAAAATCCTCAATTAAACTACCTTAACCATAGATAAAAGACACTCAATTTAAGACAAAGTGTTATTTAGACAAAGCCGTAATACTTGCTTGTAGTGTCGTTATTTTTGCCTCCGCATCTGCTGCTTTTTTCTTTTCGTTAGCTACCACCTGCTCTGGTGCGTTATTTACAAAGCGCTCGTTACTTAATTTTTTAGTTACAGATTTCAGGAAACCTTCTGTATATTTTAGTTCTTCTGCAAGTTTTTTCAGCTCTTCTTCTACATCCACTGCACCTGTTAATGGAACAAAATATTCATTAGATTTCACTCGGAAAGATAAGGCTCCTTCAACACCTTGATCCGTATATGTTAGGTTTTCTATATTCCCTAACTTAGCAATAACCACATCAAAATCTTCAGTTACTTTTTCTGCATTTACCACTACCATATCGATGGTATTTTTAAAGGCTATATTCTTTTCCTTTCTAATTGTACGTACGCCAGAAATCACTTCTGCAGCGAAATCAAATTGTGATAAAATTGTACTATCAAAAGCTTCTTGCTTCGGATAGGTATTGATAATCAAAGCTTCTTCCGGAGTTCTTTCAGCAATGTGTTGCCAAATTTCTTCTGAAGCAAAAGGAATGAACGGGTGTAGTAAACGTAAGTTATCTTCTAACAATTCAATGGCTGCGTCAAAAGTAGCTTTATCAATAGGCTGCCCATAAGCTGGTTTAATAATTTCTAAGAACCAACTACAAAAATCATCCCACACCAATTTATAGATGGTCATTAAGGAATCACTAATTCGATACTTTCCGAAGTTATCATCGATAGAAACTAAAGCTTCTTGGAATTTGGCTTTATACCACGCAATTGCTTTTTTAGCCGTCTCAGGTTGCGCTATTTCTGCAACTTCCCATCCTTTAATCAAACGGAAAGCATTCCAAATTTTATTCACAAAACCTTTTCCTTGCTTACAAAGATCCTCGTCGAACATTAAATCATTACCGGCCGCAGAACTTAATAATAATCCAACACGAACCCCATCTGCACCATAATCTTCAATCAATTTTAATGCATCCGGAGAATTCCCTAACGACTTCGACATCTTTCGACGCTGCTTATCACGCACCAAACCGGTTAAGTACACATTTTGGTAAGGCTCTTTACCCGTATACTCATAACCCGCAATAATCATACGTGCCACCCAGAAGAATAAAATATCTGGACCTGTTACTAAATCGTTTGTCGGGTAGTAATATTTAAACTCTTCGTTTTCTGGTTCTGCAACACCATTAAAAACACTCATTGGCCACAACCAAGAAGAGAACCAAGTATCTAAAGCATCTGGATCCTGTGTTAAATCTGAAATCGTTAAATCACTATTTCCTGTTTTCTCTTTAGCTAATTTTAGTGCATCTTCCTTAGTTTCTGCAACTATAAAATCTTCCTTTCCATCACCGTAGTAAAAAGCAGGAATTTGATGTCCCCACCATAATTGACGAGAAATATTCCAATCACGAATATTTTCCATCCAGTGACGATAGGTATTTTCAAACTTTTTAGGGTGAAGGTTTACAGCACCATCTTCATCAAGCACTGCTTTGATAGCTGGTTTCACCAACTCTTCCATTTTTAAGAACCACTGATCCGAAAGTTTAGGTTCGATTACAGCTTTAGTTCTTTCCGAAGTACCTACCTTATTCGTATGCTGCTCTACTTTAACTAAAAGCCCTTTTTCCTCTAACTCCTTTTCAATTGCTTTTCTTACTGTAAAACGATCTTGACCTTCGTAATGCAATCCAAAACTATTCAGAGAAGCGTCATCGTTAAATATATCGACTACTTCTAACTTATGCTTATCCCCTAAGACCTTATCATTTTCATCGTGTGCAGGAGTTACTTTTAAACATCCTGTTCCGAATTCTAAGTCTACATATTCGTCTTCGATAATCGGCACTACCCTACCAACGATAGGTACAATAGCTTTTTTACCCTTTAAATGTGTAAATCGCTCATCGTTCGGATTGATACAAATTGCAGTATCTCCAAAAATTGTTTCCGGACGTGTAGTTGCAACGGTTAAACTATCATCAGATCCTTCAATTTTATATTTGATATAAAATAATTTCCCTTGCTTCTCTATGTAGATTACCTCTTCGTCCGAAAGTGTCGTTTTCGCTTCTGGATCCCAGTTTACCATACGGTAACCACGATAGATATTTCCTTTATTGTAAAGATCTACGAATGTTTTTATTACCTGTTTCGAAAGATCCTCGTCCAAAGTAAACTTCGTACGATCCCAATCACAAGAAGCGCCTAACTTTTTTAACTGATCTAAGATTACACCTCCATATTCTTCTGTCCAATCCCAGGCATGCTTTAAAAACTCTTCTCGCGTTAAATCAGCTTTATTAACCCCTTGCTCTTTTAGTTTAGCAACGACTTTGGCTTCTGTTGCAATCGATGCATGATCGGTACCTGGCACCCAACAAGCATTGTAACCACGTAAACGTGCACGACGAATTAAAACATCCTGAATCGTGTTATTTAACATATGCCCCATATGCAATACTCCTGTCACATTTGGTGGTGGTATGACTATCGTATAAGGCTCTCTTTCGTCAACTTCCGAATGAAAATAATTATTCTTCATCCAGTAATCGTACCATTTACTTTCAACCTTTTTTGCGTCGTACTGTGCTGCTAATGCCATTTTTGGTCTGATTTTTGAAAAGTAGGTAGCAAAAGTAATTATTTAAACCCGCTTTACGTAATAGAAATTTACCAGAACCCAAAATCGACATTAAAAGTATTTTAAAGAGTTTAAAATCATTATTTACATCCCAAACGTTCTGATAAAATTTAATTACATTAGCATTGCACAAATTTTTGAATTATGAAAAAATTACTAAGCCTACTACTTACCTTAACTGTTGGAATATCTGCTTTTTCACAAGCTGATACTAAAGAAGAAGCAAAAGACGATGCTAATGGTGCTAAGATCACCTGGAAAGCAAATGTTATCGATTATGGTACTATTGAAAAAGGAGCTGATGGCGTTCGTTCTTTCGAGTTTACCAATACAGGTAACGAACCTTTAATTATTTCTAGAGTATACTCGAGCTGCGGATGTACAGTCCCTAAGAAACCTACAAAACCTGTTGCTCCGGGTGCTTCTGAAGTAATTGAGGTCAAATACAACACCAATAGAGTTGGACCAATTCGTAAAACGATAAGTGTTTACAGTAACGCTAGCGAGGTTCCATATCCATTGAAAATTAAAGGAACTGTTGTTGCTAAAAAAGAAGAAGAGAAAAAATAAGATACCTCTGAATAGAATACTATAAAAAACGAGCTACAAAATGTAGCTCGTTTTGCTTTTTATGTGAAATGATTTCAACACATTTTCATACTAAAAAAACGTTTTTCAAAAATTTCCTAGTATTAATTCTTTTTTTCGGAAATTTGCAGCCTTTATTATAAATTTATAAATCATGCCGAAGATATCCCGTAAAGGTACCGCTATGCCTCATTCTCCCATCAGGAAATTAGTTCCTTATGCAGAGAAGGCTGTAGCCGCAGGCAAAAAAATTTTCCATTTAAATATTGGTCAACCTGATATTAAAACTCCACAGGTAGCCCTAGATGCAGTTAGCAATCACAATCTAAAAACCGTTGCATATAGTCATTCTGGTGGTAACGAAAGCCTTCGTCGTAAATTAGCCGAATATTATGGCAAACATGATATCGATGTTAGTTACGAAGATATTATTGTCACTACAGGAGGAAGCGAAGCTTTAATCTTCACCATGGGAAGCATAACCGACCCTGGTGACGAAATTATTGTACCAGAACCTTTTTACGCGAACTATTATAGCTTTTCTACACAATCTACAGTGACTGTAGTCCCCGTAATCTCGACGATTGATGATGATTTTGCATTACCACCAATCTCTGAATTCGAGAAACATATTACGCATAATACAAAAGCGATTTTAATCTGTAACCCAGGAAATCCTACAGGTTATTTATACAGCAAAGAAGAAATTCAGCAATTGACAGAATTAGCGATTAAGTATGATTTATTCTTAATATCTGACGAAGTATATCGCGAGTTTGTTTATGATGTTGATCGCAAACATTATTCGATTCTAGAAGAAGAGGCACTAAAGGAACACGCTATTGTAGTAGACTCTGTTTCTAAGCGCTACAGTATGTGTGGAGCGCGAATCGGTTGTATGGTTAGCAAGAATAAGCAAGTAATGGACACTGCGATGAAATTCGCTCAGGCTAGACTTAGCCCTCCTACTTTTGCTCAGATTGCAAGTGAAGCGGCTTTAGATGTAGACGAAAGCTATTATACAGAAGTTGTTGCCGAATATAAACTAAGAAGAGACACTCTGATCGAAGGACTTAAAAAGATTCCTAACATTAAAGTATCTGTACCTAAAGGTGCATTCTATTGTATCGTAGAATTACCTGTACAAGATTCTGAAAAGTTTGCGCAGTGGATGCTCGAAGATTTTAGTGATAATAATGAAACCGTAATGGTGGCTCCTGCTGACGGATTTTATTCTAGTTTAAATGCTGGTAAAAACCAGATTCGTATCGCTTATGTCTTAAATACAGAAAACCTAAAACGTGCTACAGAAATTTTAGCTTTAGCTTTAGAAGCTTATTTGAAATTATGATATTTACATGCACGTATTTACATTAACATCTGAAAATTTAGAATATAGACCGTTTCACTAAAAGAGAATAGACTTTTATATATCAATACATTGGCCATTTTCGTTTAAGATTTTTTCAATTCATTTTAGAAAATATATTCTCTGAAATTTTTAGCTTCAAAAATTCACAAGCCACTCTAAATAAAATGCTTGATATTAATTATCATTTCTAAAACTTTCGGATACTAGTGACGTAATTCTTATAATTTTTTCATGAAAAATAATGTAACAACTACTACATACACTTTCACTTTATTATTTTTTCTGTGTCTTGCTAATTTGTATTCACAAAAAAAAGATATCCCACAATCCATAAAAGCATCTATTGGCTTAGGAATAAGTGCACCCTATGAAGATTATGATATTGATGGCTCTGGATTTTACGCACAAGGTGAGTATACCTTTAAACTCAGAAAGTGGATTGACCTGAAACCATATTTAGGCTTTATTACGACTTCGACCTCTACAAGAAGCTCTCAAAATTTCAAAGTAGCATCTACTGCCATTATGTTTGGAGGAAAAGCAAGATTTAAAGCCCCATTGCCTTGGGTTGCACCATTTGTAGAATTTGGAGCGGGAGGATCTATAGGGTCATTTCTAACATTTATACCTACTGTAAACTTAGAAGAAAAAGGAATTTTATTTCATATTCCGATAAGTTTAGGATTAGAAATCGGAAAAAACCATGATACCGAAATCGCCTTTCTTTACTATTTCCATGAAAAAGTTAGACAATTCAACGGTGCCGTTGCAATTGGGTTAAACTTTCCTATTTCTAAAAACAAATAATTTCTTGTTAGCATGATGATTCATATTCAACAAAATACATCCCTCAAAAAACTCAACACCTTTGGCATAGATGTAAATGCTCAAGCTTTTGTTTCGATTGCTAATGAAAAGGAATTAATTACAGTTCTTGAGAACAATAAACTCCCTTTATTTATTTTAAGTGGAGGTAGTAATATGTTGCTAACTGAAGATGTAAATGCCTTGGTAATTCATATTAACAACAAAGGTATTAGTACCAAAGAGATTAATGATCAAGAAATTCTAGTTACCGCAAAAGCTGGGGAAAATTGGCACGATTTCGTTCAACATTGTATTCAAAACAATTGGGGGGGATTGGAAAATTTATCTTTGATTCCTGGCTGTGTTGGTAGCTCTCCTATTCAAAATATTGGAGCCTATGGTGTAGAATTAAAAGACTGTTTTATTTCGTGTCAAGCTATTGATACCAAAACCTTTGAAAAAACTACCTTCAATCTGGATAGTTGTAAGTTTGGGTATAGAGATTCTATTTTTAAAAATGAAGCCAAAAATCAATACATCATTACAGAAGTAACCTTTAAGCTATCTACAAAAAATCATAACTTTAAAACTTCATATGGTGCTATAGAAGCAGAGCTAAACAAGCAAAATATAACAGTCCCTACTGTCAAAGATATTTCTAAAGCAGTAATCTCTATTCGCCAAAGCAAATTACCTGACCCAAAAGTAATTGGAAATAGCGGAAGCTTCTTTAAAAACCCTATTATAGAGCGTTCATTTTACGAAGATATTTTGAAAGAATTTCCAGAGATGCCACATTACCCAATTTCAGAAACATCAGTAAAAGTTCCTGCAGGCTGGCTAATTGATAAAGCTGGTTTAAAAGGATTCTCTAAAGGAAACGCAGCTGTACACAACAAGCAAGCTTTGGTTTTAGTAAACAAAACTGGCAATGCTTCTGGAAAAGAAATTTTAAATCTTGCACGCTTTATACAGAACAGCATTCTAGAAAAGTATGGCATCCATTTAGAAATGGAAGTAAATATCTTTTAAAGATCAAAAATCAAACATTACTAAAAAACAAAAGACCCTTCAGAAATTTCTGAAAGGTCTTTTTGATTTGTATTTTACTCTATATTACGCCTTAGCATCGTCTTTAGTTTCTTTTCCTGCATCGTTAAGTTTTGCAGAAAGCTCTAAAGAAATTGCAGAACGATCGAAAGTCAATTTACCTGCACCTGTTTCTAAAACAACCGCATTTAGCTTTTCTGAAACATCTGCTACTCTACCATGCAACCCACTTTTGGTTACTACTCGAGCGCCTTTTTTCAATTCTTCAGCAAACTTCTTTTCTTTCTTTTGACGTTGTGTTTGTGGGCGAATCATAAATAAATACACCACTACAAGCATTGCCAATATTGGCAAAAATTGATTCAATCCTTCCATTACGACTTCGCTGCTTCTTCTTTCTTAGGTTTCGGAGTTACAGAAGCTTTTATTTTAAGTCTTTCAGTTCCTGTCTCTGTGTTAGCTGTGATAGTAACTGTTTTTGTTTGTTGGTTTGGCTTTCCGTTAGAATTAAACTTAACAATCATTTCTGACGTCGCTCCTGGTTCAATAGGCTCTTTTGGATAACTTGGCACAGTACACCCACAGCTTCCTTTTGCATTAGTAATTACTAATGGAGTTTTCCCTGTGTTTGTAAACTTAAAAGTATGCCTTACGATATCTCCTTCGTTAATTTGACCGAAATCGTGCTCTACTTCCTCAAACTTCATCACTGGAAACTCTCCAGCTTTTTCATCTCTTGCAGCTGCTTCTGCTACTTTTTCATCACTTACTTTTTCAGAAGCATTTTTCTTACATGCTACAAATCCAAATGCTAATGCACTTGCTAGAATTAAAATCCCTTTTTTCATGATTTAATAAAAATTGTTTTCGTTAAACGGTGCTCTAAAATAATAAAAATTTAAAATTACATAAGTCCTCGACCGATTTTATTAAGTTCTCCTTTATCAATCAACTCTTTAGAAATCTTATCTAGAATACCATTGATAAAAATATTGCTTTTAGGAGTACTATACTCCTTTGCTAGTTCTAAATATTCGTTAATTGTTACTTTAACAGGAATTGAAGGAAACTTTTGAAATTCGCATATCCCCATTTGTATCATCAAGATATCCAATTGGGCAATACGATCACGATCCCAGTTTGGTGTTTTGTCATCTATAATTTCTAGAAAGGCCTTTTCGTGAAGTTTCGTTTTTCTAAAAAGATCTGCTGCAAAATCCAAATCATCTTGGTCTTTTACTAAATTTGGTAAACAAAGCATATCATCGTCTATCTTTTTTAGTTTTTTAATAAAGCTAACGATAGCCGTATTTACTACCGGCATATCATCGACCCAAGATATATTTTTATCTTCTATATAATCGTGTAACTTTTCGTTTGGTGCTATAATAAGCTTAAAAGCATCCAAAATAAAATTTCTATCTTCTTTAAAATTTGGTTGTCCAAGAGCTAAATAAACCTCTGTAAAATCTTGCTCTAATAAATCATTGAATATGATTTTAACATATTCGTCATCTAAATACCAAAAGTCTAATTTATAATCCCCAACTAAGGTTTCTAAACTTTGGTTGACTTCTAACAATCGTAAAGCTTTATTTTTCTCTAATGCATTTGCAAGTGATTGTAGTACACCTTCGTTAGATTTACTTGCTTTTGCCAGAAAAGCCGCATGTTTCTTTAAACTTACTAACAATTGAAGATTGGCAGCAAATAAATGCATTACCTGATCCATACTTTTTTGAAGGAAACGTAACTCAACATCTAATTGTTGACTTTCTTTTTGTTTCATTGCAAAAAGTGATTGCATCACCTTAATTCGAATGTGTCTACGCGTTAGCATTTTAAAGAACGTTTAAAAAATAATGCTGCAAAAATACTACAATTATATGGTTCATTAGCCATCCCCTGAAAATCACTTTTCTTTTTGTTTAAAGTATTGATTTTATTGATGTTTTAAGGTGTTTTAGAATTGAAAAACTGCTTAAAAGGTTGTATTTTAAAGTTGTAAAAAAATAGAATAACCCCTTAAAAGCAG
>CALFUO010000142.1 GCA_937929895.1 uncultured Aquimarina sp. | reverse complement strand
TCTGTAAGTTCTATTGCTTTCCCTTCACTATATAAATCCGAATTTGGAATCATGATTGTAAGCATTCCATTTTGAAATCCTACTTTACCAATGGTACCTAAAGCATCCTTAAAAATATTTAATTGCTTGATCTTTTCTTCTTTGGCTTTCGATAATTCGTCGTTGACTACCTTTAATTGGGCATCCTTCTGTTTTATTGTCTCTAAACTAGTTTCTAAGTTCTGAACACGCTGACGAGACATCGAGTTGAAGTTATTAATGGTATTTAACAACTTCATATTTTCTTCTCTTGCATCTTTAACTTCAGATGCATTTCTTTCTATTTTTTGATTCAACAGGTTCTCTTTTTCTTTAGAAACCGATAAATCTAATTGTGTCTTTTTTAATAAGTTTTCTAGCTCTGTAACTTTGGCTAGTAACTCTTTTTTGCTTTGTGCTGAAGTAGTTAATACTCCCAGCCCAAATAGGCATAGGCAAATTGCAGTAATTTTTTTCATGATGTCTATAAGTAGGTAAGCTGTAAAAATAAGTATTTATACTTAATAAGTCGAAATACTTAGGATTATGCACAGGGCAAACTCACACTTTAATTTATCATGAGTTCTTTTCTTTTTTACATTTTAATCTTCAAGTAAAAAAGTGGCTTATTCCTTGTTATTACTGGGTTTGCAAGTTGTTTTTAGCTGTAAAAATGATTATATTATACTGATAATCAATACAATAATTCATTGAAAACTATCTCTGGAATTAAGTCCATTTTTGGCTCTATAGAAGATCCTAGAAGCGATATAAACAAACTTCATAAATTAGAAGACATCCTACTTCAATAAATACCTATGGTCTTTGAACAAAAGATTGATGTTTTTTTACTTCGTAGTATCAGTAAATGAATTGTGCTAAAAATACTCTAAGCCAAATATCTATGGTTCGATGTTTATTATTTCTTCCAAGAAATCAAAAGGCTGTTACATTTGTAAAACTCGTTACTACACCTCTTTTCTTTTCTTATTTCCGTTAATTCGGTGCGTAAAACTTAAAATAAAATATCTTCCTAAACTTTCTGTCACTGTCTGTTCGACGTAATTGTTTCTACTTCGACGGTGTATATCTATATTTTCATCTAATAAATCGATCAAAACAAGCTTTAACACATTAGAGTGTTTTTCTGTGAATGCATAAGAGAAGGCTGCACTCCAAAGAGGTAGCTCTTGTTCTGAATCTAATTGAGAATCAGAAAAAACGATATAATCAAATTGAGTGTTTACCGTAAGTTTTTTCGAAATATCGTAGTCAAACATAGTGAAATAGTTCTTTCGACTAAAAGACCTATTTAAATCTTTAAAAGTTGAAAACTTTGTGTTATTATAATTAAACGAAGCACCTAATTTTACATCAAAGAAACCTTTTTTCAAATTCTCAAACACAAAACTGGTACGTAGATTTTTAGATGCTACATCATTCAATTCTAAATTTATTAAAGAACTGTAAGAAGAAAAGTTGAGTCTATTTTTTAAAGAACAACGCAACCCTATATCGTTCATCTTTTTTGTAAGACTAAAGAAAGTTCCCAAATCCTTTCGCTCTCCAATATTGTCAAAACCTCGCGCACGCACAAAATCTTCATCTATTTGAATGTTAGAGACGATAGCATTTTTCTTCAATGAATAATTCAATCGTGTCACAAAGTTTATTCCAGATTCTTTGCTATTTATATTAACTAGAGCGGAAAACTTATCTATTTTTTCTGCTCTTAAATCTGGATTTCCCCTATTAATAAAAAATGGATTCAAATCATTAATCACTGTAGAACTTTGCCTAGAGGTTGGATTCTTAATAATTCTAGAGTAGGAAAATCTATATTTCTCTGATTTGGAAGGTTTATACTGAAGAAATACTCCTGGTCTAAAATAAGTTTTGTTCTTGTTCAGTATATCTTCATCTATAATTCCAAAATTTCTGTACAATGATTGAATACCAGCTGAAGAACTAAGGTTTATTTTTGGTGTATTGTATTTATATACCAACCTGTTTTCATAACTATTTTCTCTATGCTTGTAATCATAAATCAAATCATCTATTGATGACTCCGAAGTAATCGTTTCCCTAATTTGTGTAACATCTTCTTCTGATTTGCCCGAATTAACATCTACAACTCCTCGAATAAAATGATGTCCCCCCAAATGCTCTGTGTATTTAAAATTGACATTAATCCTATTTGTGGTAATTTCTTCGTCTCGAATTGTTAGCTGATTCCTAGTAAATTCCCTAGGTGTATTGACCCTTCTAATCGTCAAAAGATCTTGATTATTCTTCTTCTTCAGATTATCTGAAGAAAGCTTTACACTAGTTGAAAAACCTCTTCCTGATTGTGATAGTTTCTTGAAATACTTAATCGTAGCATCTCCTTTCTTTCTTTCATTATGATTAATAGAGGTCAAAGCATTTCTAGTCTGTATAATATTTTCTTCATTTAAAAATTCACCATCTCTAATCAAAGAAGACTCTCTGTCATCAAATACTATTTTCCCTCTCGCAATAATGGTACTATTTTTATTAGCCTTGTTCTTATAGTTCAAGTTAACGTTATGGTTTTTTGTTGTGTTGTTAAAATCATTTTCAGATAAATAATTAAAAATACTTCTAGCCGTTACTGTTTTTCTATCTGTATTTGAAATTCCTTTATTTTCTGTATAATTAAAAAAGTAATCGGCGTTAATAGACTCTTTATCTCTAAATTCGTGTCCATAATGTACACCGCTAACGGCTGTTTCTAAAAAACCACTTAACCTTCTAGTACTTAAGTCATCTTTTTCACCTTCATTATTATCTGCTACTCCATTTACATTTTGTAAAAAGCCTCTAATATTTGAACCTGTTATATTTATATTATTAAATTTTCCTATTACGGAAAACTGCGTTTTGGGAGAAAATCTATTATAATTCGCATTCGTAAAAAATCTATTATCCAAACCAACACCACCTGAAAGTTTACCAAATCCACTATTTTTCCTTTCTGGCTTTAAAGAAAGATTGATCACAATCTCTCTATTACCATCATCTACTCCTATTAACTCTGCTTCATCGCTCTTCCTATCAATAACTTCAATTTTTGATATAGCATCTGCAGATAAATTTTTTAATACAATAGAAGGGTCACCCCCGAAGAACTCCTTCCCATCAACAAAAATCTTAGTAACCTCTTCTCCTTGTGCTATAATCTTACCATCGGATTCAATTTCTAAATCTGGTATTTTTTTTAATAATCCTTCTATGTTATCCCCTGAATTTACCTTAAACGCCTTAGCACTAAAGGCTAGAGTATCTTTCTTTACAGTCATTGGAATTACAGCAGATATTACGACTTCATTAAGATCAGAAACATCATCTTGTAAGATAAGCTCTGGAAAATGCAAAGGCTTTCCTACATACTCAATATCTTTATACATATCCTTCAATCCCAAAGATTGAATCTGCATTATATATTTACCATATTCTAGACTCTCAAAAGAAAAGAATCCCTCATCATTCGAAATTCGATAATCTATATTTGTAGAATCTTTTGCCTTTAATAATGTTATGGGAGTTTGAGGAACAGGAAAATCATCTTGAGTCTTAAGAATACCCGATAATGCATTTTGAGCTAAAACTGTCGTAGCAATCCAAAAAAATGATAGTAAAATAGTAGTAGTTTTTCTCTGAGTCATTGGGACTAATTATTTTGATCTATCCTTAACAAAAAATACACCAAAAATGATTTTTCAAACCTATTTATTGATATGTTCTAGTCTTATCTCCATATGTATTAATACACAAAAATTAAGACTTACCTTTATAGACAATTTTTCACAAAATTGTTTAGCAAATTATCCTAAGCATCTGAATATTTTTTTTGCAATTATATTTTTCAAATGATTTTTTAATACTGCTATTTCTTTTTCTTTATCAATCATTTTAGGTTTCCTTTTATTAGGTAAATATTTTCACCAAACTCATTAGATGCTTTATACCAATAACAAGACATAAATAAGTTTTAGAGGTACTTTATTAAATTACTTTAACAGAAGATTCTCTAATATTTAGTCGACCATTCAATACCATAGATTGTGGTATAAAAACACCTGTAGTATTAATCTGATCTAATAAAAGCTGTGCTGCAGCTCTACCTATATCATGAGTAGGTTGTTTTACTGAAGTCAAGGGAGGTGAAATATGTTCTGCTAATCTAGATTCAGAAAAACCAACTATAGCGATATCTCCAGGGATTTGGTAGCCATTTTTCTTAAAAACATGCATCGCTCCTATTGCTAAAGCATCGTTTGCAGCAAAAATAGCCTTTGGTAATACTTCTCGTTCTATTAAACTTTCGGCAATACGTTCACCATCTTCTGTCGTAAAGCCCGTATAAATAACCTCTCCTACTTTTAGCTTATGCTTTCTATGAGCAGCCTCAAAGCCATTAATACGATTTTTAGTTAAAGAAAGACTCTTTGTTCCCGTTATATGAATAATATCTATAAACCCCTGAACTATTAAATGTTCTGTAGCAAAAAAAGACCATTTAAAATCGTCAAAAAGTACTTTCGATGCAGAGAGTTCATCCACTACTCTATTAAAAAAAACAATAGGCATTTTAGAAGAAATCAATTCTTTATAGTAAGTATTATTTTTCTCTTCAGAAGTTAACGATACAATTAATCCGTCTACCATGTTATCGACTAAAGTCTTTACGTTTTTACGCTCGGTTTCCCAAGAAAGATCCGACTGCATAATTAATACCTGATAACCTTCTTCTAACAGTACTTCTTGTGCTCCGATAATTACTTCTGGAAAAAAACTATTTACAAATTCTGGCACAACAAAACCAATATTATAAGAACGTTTTTGAGTTAACTTTCGTGCTATCGGATTGGGAGAATACCCCATTTCTTTTGCCATCTTCAAAATACGATCTCTAGTCTCTTTCTTAATATCGTACTTATCGTTGAATGCCCTAGAAATCGTTGAAACAGATACTCCCATTTTTTTGGCTACATCTTTTATCGTAGTATGTTTCATAAATGCATCAATTATATTTTATAAAGCATGTCGTAATTTCGAGTATTTATAAACTCTTATTTATTAAATGTCATACAATACGACAATAAGTGTTTATTAGCTAAGTTTCCAAAAATACATATTTTTTCGGAAACGTTTCCGAAAACAAAATCATTTTCGGAAACGTTTCCGAAAGCCTTTTTTTTATAGGATAACGAAAACGTTTTACAAAAGCAGCTATTTTTATGTTCAAAATCGTTAACCATACAATATGTCATCAATCGATATTACAGTTATTTTACTGTTCACTTTATTAGTTTTCATTTGCGGAATGAGCTTCTCCAAGGCTGGAGGAAGCATGAAATCGTATTTCGCCGCTGGTGGAGCTTTACCATGGTGGATGAGTGGACTGTCTTTATTTATGAGTTTCTTTTCTGCTGGGACTTTTGTAGTATGGGGTTCCATCGCTTATTCTAGCGGATGGGTTGCCGTTTCTATCCAATGGACTATGTGTATTGCCGGAATCATTATCGGATTCTTTATTGCTCCGAAATGGCAAAAAACAAAGGCATTGACGGCTGCTGAATTCATTACCGATCGATTAGGGAAAACTACACAAAAAACTTACACCTATTTATTCTTAGCCATATCTATTTTTACTACAGGTGCCTTTTTATACCCTGTAGCTAAGATTGTAGAAGTTTCTACAGGTATTCCTATCATGACAAGCATTATTGTACTAGGAATCTTAATATTGATCTACACTGCCGTTGGTGGTCTTTGGGCCGTTATCGTAACTGATGTGTTACAGTTTATTGTTTTGACCGCGGCAGTGTTAATTGTTGTGCCTTTATCTTTTGATAAAATTGGAGGAATTGACAATTTTATATCAAAAGCTCCTGAAAAGTTTTTCGAGTTTACGAACTCGGAATACTCTCCTTTATTCCTAGTAGCATTTGGCTTATACAACTTATTCTTTATTGCCGGAAATTGGGCTTACGTACAACGCTATACAAGTGTTGCAACGCCTAAAGATGCAAAAAAAGTAGGTTGGTTATTCGGTGGTTTGTATGTAATCAGTCCACTTATTTGGATGTTGCCTCCTATGATTTACCGTGTACTAAATCCCGAATTAGGAGAGTTAGCTGACGAAGGCGCTTACTTATTGATGTGTAAAGAAGTACTCCCTTTAGGAATGTTAGGATTAATGTTGGGTGGTATGATCTTTGCTACCTCTAGTTCTGTAAACACGACTTTAAATATCTCTGCAGGAGTTTTAACGAATGATTTATACAAATCGTTTTTTCCTGAAACAAGTGACAAAAAACTAATGCGTATTGCAAAACTAGCTACCGTTGGTTTAGGGTTATTAACAATCATCATTGCACTATTAGTCCCTTATCTAGGAGGAATTGTACAAGTAGTAATGAGTTTAGCTGCGCTTACTGGTGGGGCCATGTTCTTACCTCCTATCTGGGCATTATTCTCTAAAAGACATACGGGTACGACCATCTTATTTGTAACCATTACTTCATTAATCATCAATGGGTTCTTCAAATTCATTTCTCCAGACTTAATAGGGATTACCTTAGATAGAGCTACCGAAATGGTAGTTGGTATGGGAGTACCAATGGGATTAGTTGCTATTATCGAATTGATTTTAATGGCTAAAAATAGTAGTACTAAAGACTTTGATAATTACGAAAAAATCAGATTAGCTAAACATGCCGAAGAAGCTGCCCAAGAAGAAACAGAAACTACCGAAGATAACGGAAACCGTCGAGGAACACGTGTTATCGGAATTGGTATTGCTGCAACAGGTTTATTAATCATCGTGATTAGTTTCTTAGGAGAAACAGGACAATGGCTAGTACGAGGAATGGGAGTTCTAGTTGGCTTATTAGGATTATTTATTATCAAGAAATCGGGGAAATAATTTCAGCTATTTAATGAAATTCTTCCGTCCATACTTCTACTTTGCTCGATGTTCGACATCAAACCAAAGGTTCAGTGAAGTCGAAGTTTGGAAACAATAGTTTAAATAAAATAAAAACAAAATACCGTTAATGTTAGTAGAAGCTTTTAATTCAGAAAGAAGAGAAAATAAATCCCTTGATTTAGATTTTGATTTTGTCGTAATTGGTGGAGGACTTGCCGGAGTATGTGCTGCCATAACAGCTGCAAGAAAAGGAGTAAAAACTGCCTTAGTACAGGATAGACCTGTATTAGGAGGTAATGCTTCTTCCGAGGTTCGTTTATGGGCTTTAGGAGCTACTTCGCATATGGGAAACAACAATCGTTGGTCTCGCGAAGGTGGAGTTATTAATGAAATTTTTGTTGAAAACTTATACCGTAACAAAGAAGGTAATCCTGTTATCTTCGACATGGTATTGGTAGAAAAAGTACAGGAAGAAGAGAACATTACTTTAATGCTAAATACTGCCGTTTACGAAGTTGAAAAGAAAGGCACAAATAGTATTAAAGCAGTAAAAGCTTTCAACCCACAAAACTCAACAAATTACACTATCAATGCTCCTTTATTTTGTGATGCTTCCGGAGATGGTATTGTTGCTTTCCAAGCAGGTGCTAGTTTTAGAATTGGAGCTGAAAGTAAAGAAGAGTTCGGAGAGTTATTTGCTCCTGACGAATCTTATGGCGAATTATTAGGGCATTCTATTTTCTTCTATAGTAAAAGAGCTCCTAAGGCTGTAAAATATAAAGCGCCTTCGTTTGCATTAAAAGATATTACTTCGATTCCTAGATACAAAGTAATCGAAAAAGATGATAAAGGTTGCCGTTTTTGGTGGCTAGAATATGGTGGTAGAAAAGATACCATTCATGATACTGAAGAAATCAAATACGAACTATGGAAAGTAGTTTACGGAGTTTGGGATTACATCAAAAACTCTGGTGAATTCGAAGACGTAGATGATTTGACATTGGAATGGGCTGGTACCATCCCTGGTAAACGTGAAAGTCGCCGTTTTGAAGGATTGTATATGATGACACAACAAGATGTTATCAATCAAAAGCGATTTGACGATGCTATCGCTTTCGGAGGTTGGGCAATTGACCTTCATCCAGCAGATGGAGTTTACAGTGAAAAATCGGGATGTACGCAATGGCACTCTAAAGGGGTTTACGATATACCTTACCGCAGTTTAGTTCCTAAGGAAATTGATAACTTATTCTTAGCCGGTCGTATTATCAGTGCTTCGCATGTTGCCTTCGGTACTACACGTGTAATGGCGACTACAGGATTTACAGCACAGGCTATTGGTATGGCAGCTAATATTTGTTTAGCAAAAGGCATCAAACCTGCACAGGTTTTAGAGAATGGAGTAATCAAAGAACTTCAAAATGACTTAAACTTAGAAGGGCAAAGTATTCCTGACGTAAAAATTGCAGCTGATAGTAATTTAGTTTCTAAAGCTAAAGTCACAGCTTCTTCGGAAAATGGTTTAAACGAAATTGCTTTCAACGGAGAATGGTTACCATTAGCTACTTCGGCAGCGATGTTATTACCGCTTCAAAAAGAAACAAAATACACCTTTAAAGTGGCTGTAAATGCTACTGAAGATACACAACTTCAAGTAGAACTACGTGTTGCTGAAAACGATAAAAACTATACTCCCGATATCACGTTAGATACTCTAGTAATCGATGTCAAAAAAGGAGAACAGTCTGTAACCATTGCTTTCGATAAAACATTAGAACAAGAACAATATGCTTTTGTATGTTTTATGTCTAACGACAAATTAAGCATACAAGAAAGCGAGCAATTGTATTCTGGAGTATTAGCGTTATTTAACGGAGTAAATAAAGCGGTTTCAAATAAAGGAAAACAAACGCCACCAGATGGTATTGGTGTCGACACCTTCGAATTCTGGATTCCTTATCGTCGTCCTGCTGGTAAGCATATCGCTATGGAAATTTCACCATCTGTAAATGCTTACAAGGCTACAAATGTTTATAATGGGTATGTACGCCCTTGGGGAACAGCCAATTCTTGGACTGCTAGTTTAGAAGATAAGGCTCCTAATTTACAAATTGAATGGGCCGAAAAACAAACCGTTTCGAAAATTAAGTTATTCCTAGATGGAGATTATGACCATGCAATGGAATCTGTACAATTTGGTCATCACGACGATATTGTACCTCAGTGTTTACAAAATTATACGATTAAATCAATAGAAGGAGATATTTTAGCAGAACAAACAGGAAACCACCAAACCATTAATGAGTGGGTATTGGACACGCCTATAGAAACAAAAGGAATTATCATCGAGGCGAAACACCCTTCTAACCATGTTCCTGCTACTATATTTGAAGTAATTTGTCAATAATCAATGTGTAAGACATATCATAATATATTAAAGTTTATAATAGCAATGCTAAGTTTAGTTTCTTGTGCTCAAAAACAAGAGACTAAACCGAACATTCTATTTATTATGTCTGACGACCATACGACTCAAGCCTTAGGTACTTACGGAAGTCGATTGGCACCCCTAGACCCTACTCCGTTTTTAGATTCCTTAACGGAAGAAGGCATTGTATTTGATCGAGTATTTTGTAACAATGCTATTTGTTCTCCGAGTAGAGCTAGTATTATTTCGGGGCAATATCCTCAAACAAACGGGGTATTAGACCTTCACCAAGGTTTACCAAGTACCAAACAATACTTGCCTAAAGAAATGAGTAAGCTGGGTTACGAAACGGCTCTTATTGGTAAATGGCATTTAAAATATGCTCCTGAAGCTTTTGATCACTACGAAGTATTGCCTTTACAAGGGAAATATCACAATCCAGAATTGTATGCTAGGGATGGTAAAACGGCTAAAACCATACGATTCGGTAAAACAGGGAAAAGGGAGGTTAATGTAAATCAATACGAAGGTCATTCTTCCGATATTATCACTGACTTAAGTATCGAATGGTTAACTAAAAAGCGAGACAAATCGAAGCCTTTCTTTTTAATGCATCATTTCAAAGCACCACACGATAAATTTGAATTTGCAGATCGTTATAAAGACTATTTAGCGGATACCTATATTCCCGAACCAGCCAGTTTATATGAAAATGGAAATCATGGTTCTGTTGGCACACGTGGTGAAAACGATTCATTAATTCACGATATTGGCTCTTCAGTAAGTCCTCGAAACACCATTCGTGATATGGGAAGAGATTTAAAATTGAATTTAGACCCTAAAAATTCAAATTATAGACATTTAGTATATCAAGAATATTTAAAACGCTATTTACGCTGTGTAAAAGGGGTCGATGATAATGTAAAACGATTGATAAATTATTTAAAAGAAAACGACCTTTACAAAAACACAATCATTGTTTACACAGCAGATCAAGGATTTATGCTCGGTGAACACGATTATATTGACAAAAGATGGATGTACGAAGAAACGATGCGTATGCCTTTTATTGTTCATTACCCGAAATCGTTTAAGAAGGGGATTCGTGTAACTTCATTAATCAATAACACAGACTTCGCTCCTACACTTATTGATATTGCAGGTGGTAAGACTCCAGGTTATATGCAAGGACATTCTTTCAAATCATTACTTACCGATGCTACTACTCCCAATAACTGGAGAAAAAACACCTACTATCGTTATTGGATGCATATGGGTAGTAAACATGGTAATCCCGCACACTTTGGCATTCGTAGCGAACGATATAAACTTATTTTCTTTTACGGGAAGTATTGGAAACCTAAGGATAAAATTAAACACGACGGTTGGGGTCGTTATGACTTCGATACTCCTGTAGCTTGGGAGTTTTATGATCTAAAAAAAGACCCAAAGGAAATGCAGAATACTTACGGCAATCCCGAATATGAAAAGATAATCAACAAAATGAAAAATGAATTATTGGAGAAAAGAAAAGATTTAAATGAAGAAGATGAAAAGTATCCACATATTCAAGAAATAATTACGGAAAATTGGAAAAATTAATAATAGAAGAAATAAATAACTTACAGAGATGAAAAATATAATACTAGTAACCTTAGTATCATTGAGTAGTATATTGTCCGCTCAAAAAAAACAAAAACCAAATATCATTGTGATATTAGCAGATGATATTAGTGCTCGAGAATTTCCTATTTACAAGTCCGACACATGGAGTTCTGTTAAAGGAAATAAAAACTCTCAAGATCCAAAAATTAGAGCAAAAACTCCTGTGTTAGACAAAATAGCACAAGAAGGTATGTATGTAAAAACAGCTTGGGCTTCTGTAGTTTGTTCTCCAAGTAGAGCAATGTTAATGACTGGTAGGTATCCACATCTACACAAATGGTGGGGAAATGCTAATATAGGAAAGTACACAGACGAAATGGGTAATTTAGGCTCATACCCACTATTTGCGAGTTCTGCTTTAACTATTGGTCACGTTGCAAAAAAAGGAGGCTATGCTACCATGTGGTCTGGTAAAAGCCAAATGCGCACCAAAAGCTTAGAAAAATTTGGTTTTGATGAAGGTGTTTTCACGCCAGGTGAATCTAGTATCGAAGAAATCGGCGAAAACCCATATTCTAGCTTTATTCTAAAACAAAAGAAAATAAATGGAAAGAAAGAATTGTATAATGAAGATACAGGAAAACCTTTAGGACATTCTTATTATGCATCTGCTAGTTGGTATTGGAAACCCCACGTAATGTTAATGAATCATCCTTCTTCTAAAAGACAATTTGAATGGTGGCCAAACACTAGAAAAACAAGAAAAAAGTACGGTGTAAATACATATGGTCCTGATGTAGAATTAGATTTTATTTTCGACTTTATGGATAGAAAAGTAAAAGAAGATAAGCCATTTTTCGTATACCATACTACGCATTTAGGTCATGCGGCAATGAACTATCTAAATCCAAATCGTACAGATTTAAAATGGATCGAAACACCAAAAATTACTTGGGAAAATGGAAAGTATACTCGAGTTGAACCTAATATAACGGGGTCTAAAGGAGTTTACAATACAAATGGAACTTTATCACCTAGTGGAATCCATAGCCATGTTAATTATTTAGATTATCAAATGTGGTTGTACCTTAAAAAATTAGAAGAATTAAAAATTGAAGAAAACACACTAATTATATTCTGTGCTGACAATGGTTCTAGTAAATATGGTAAAAACAGTCCAGATTCTCAAAAAGGAACACATGTACCCTTTATGGTATATGGACCTGGGTTTAACTTTACTAAAAAAGGAGAGCAAGATGTCTTAATGAATCTTTCGGATATTTTACCAACCATTGCAGATATTGCAGGATTTGAATTTCCTAAAGATTATGAAATCAATGGCGAAAGTATGATGCCATTTTTAACAACGGATAAAAAAACACACAGGGATTGGGTTTATGGATATAAAGATAACCTGCAGTTAATTAGAGGAACAAAAGTTTTAAAAGATGGTTTAGATAAGTGGTATGACGTAAGAGAGTACCCATCTGACTTAATAAGCTTCCCTCTGATTACAGATTGGAGTACTGTAGATAAAGAATTATTAAAAGAAAGAGATTATTTAAACGGTCTCCTACCCCAATTTAACAAATTTGATGAAGCAAAACATGGGCCTTTAAGTCCTGCTCACCAAAAAAAGATAGAAAAACAAGAGGCTGCAAAAGCTGCAAAGAAAGCCGCAAAAAAGGCTGCAAAACAAGCTATGCTAAAGGCTAAGAAAAAATTAGCAAAGAAGCAAAACAAGAAATAATCATCACATATATAAAACCTATAAAATTTTTATAGGTTTTTTAACTTATCATTTTACTGATATTAGAAATCAAGAGTTTTGTATCAGTAAAATGATAATTTTTCTCTTTTTTCAATGAAGTGATTTAGACTTTTTTGATGGAAGTAAAAAATAGAAGTTTTATAGCCAATTGAAAAAAAGTGATTTTTTAAAACCATTCTTATTAAATGAAAATTTATTTACAGAAAAAAAGTAAATCTTTAATTCAAGGACTCTCTTTATTATTATTGCTTTTTGTATTTGGGTGTAAAGCCAAAATTAAAGAGGCTTCGGTCGTTCCTGAAAACGTATATTCTTTAAACGGAACCTGGAAATTTAACACCATATACGGTCAAGGATATAATTACCTAAATGTTGCCGTAAAAAAAGAAGATCTTATTATAGATAATAGTGATCAAAAATTTGTAGAAATAAAAGGAAATTGGAAAAACAGCACAAAATCAAATAAAGGTGCTACTTTTTATAAAACAAACTATTTAGTTAGAAATTTTAAAGCAAAAGAAAATAGTGACAACTATGTACGTTTTCATCCTAGGTTCGAAAAATCAGGATATTACGAAGCTTTTATAATACATCCTTACACCAATCATAGCAAAGCTTTGTATACCGTAAGGCACAAGAATGGAAAAACATCAAAAAAAGTAAACTCGAGAACTCTGTGTAACGAATGGATTAGTTTGGGTATTTTTCATTTTGACAGTAAAGATGATAATTATATAGAAATTACAGCTACAACCGAAGGGCAAGTACCGGCAGATGCAGTGATGTTTCAATCAATTTCAGAAAATGCTTTTAAAGAAGCTCAAAAATTACCTAATGAAATTTACCTTCCATCACACGACGATTCTAAATGGCACGATTTAAAAGTACCTGGACATTGGGGAATGATCAATTCCTATTCAAATTACACTGGAATTGGTTGGTATCGTAAAACCTTCGAATTACCGTCTAACTGGTCTGCTAAAGATGATGAAAGAATACGCATTCAATTTGGTGCCGTATACCACCTCGCAAAAATTTATTTAAATGGAAAATTAGTCGGTGAACATCGTGGCGGGTTAACTCCATTTGAAATTGACATTACAAATCAGGTGAAATTTGGCGAAAAAAATGTCTTGGCAGTAGAAGCAAATAACGATTTTCTCGTGGGAGCTACATGGAATTGGGGAGGAATCATTCGTGATGTTACCCTCGAAAAGACTAAAGATGTACGTATCCAATTACAATACATACATGCAGTACCAGATTTAGAAAAAGGAACTGCAGCTATAGAACTAAAAGTACGCTTAGAAAATAACGCAAGTAAAGTGAGAACTGTCGATGTATTTTCTAAAATAAAAGACATTGAAAATACCACCTTATCTAAAAAAGGAATTAACATCGCAGCAAATAGTACAAAAACAATTGTGCTAAATGGTTTTCTAAAAGCAAAAGATGTTCGACTATGGCATTTTGATGCTCCCGAACTGTACAAATTACAAACTACAATTTCTGATTCCAATGGTAGTTTAGATTCAAAGCAAGATGTGTTTGGCATCCGAAAAATAGAACTAACAGCCAATCAAATGTTACTTAACGGAGAGCCTATTCGCACAGGAGGATTTAATCGTGTAAGTGAGAATCGCTACTTTGGATCTTCGGAACCTTTAGAGATTCTAGAAAGGGATATTGATTTAATGAAAGCTTCTGGTGCTAATTTTATGCGTATTATGCATGGAACACAAAATAAGAAATTGATTGAATTGTGTGATAAAAAAGGGATTTTATTATTTGAAGAAGTAAATGTAAGGCATCTTGAAAATCCTGAATTTACAGCACCCGAATACCCATTAATCAAGTCTTGGTTAAAAGAAATGATTGAAAGAGATTTGAATCACCCTAGTATTATTGGTTGGAGTGTTGGTAATGAATTAAAGCATCACCATGATTACGCAAAAAAAATGATGGATTATGTACGTACAGATCTAGACAAGCATAGATTGTTAACATGTGTAAGTAATTCAGGTCAAAAGAAACAATACACTCCAGAAACAGATCCCAATACGCATGTCGATGTAATTATGCACAATATGTATCGATGGCAAGGAAAACCACAAGAAATCTTAAATACTTTGAGGGAGAAATGGCCGAACAAACCCATATTTATTTCAGAATATGGCTTTGACCCCTACCCTACAGCATCTTTAGATGGAGATAAACCGATTGTTTCGGAATGGAACCAACACTACAGAGGCAAAAATGAATTTGTAATCGGTACTTCTATGTGGACATTTAACGATTACAGAAGTAGTTATGGCGGAACATCTGCTGAAGAAAACAGAGTATGGGGTGTCGTTAATGTTTGGGGGCAACACAGGCGTTTGTTCGATCGTTTTCAAAAAGAAAATAGTCCTATCGAATTGTTGTATTTAGGGGAAGTTAATCTCCCTCAAAAAGCAACATCTGTAGAAATAAAAACAAAAGAGATTTCTAATTACCCAAGTTATAAATTAAAAGACTACAAATTGGTTTATACTTTTTCCAACGAAAAAGGAGAAACCTTATTAGAAAAAGAAATACCAATGGTGACACTACAACCTGGAGATTCTTGGAAGGGTAAAATTACTTGGGGAGAACTTAACAACCCATATCTTTTAAAGGTAAAAGTGGTTAATCCATTAGGTTACGAAAGAGGGAAAAAAGAAGTTTATTTTAAAGAACCTAATAGTCCTGTTATAAAAGAAGTTATTGCGGGTAAAAAAGGTATTCGTGTTTATTTTGACAAGTCCTTTGGTGTAAAAGAATACAAAGCTGCCTACAAAACAAAAGAAGGTACGTATCAATATACCAAACCTACTATTTCAAACTTTATCGATATCGATAGTCTATCTAATTCGATATATCAAGTTTCGTTGATAGCAATAAATGGAAAAGGACAAAGTGTGCCATCTAAAGAGGTGAGTGTAAAACTAGAGAATAAACTATTGCCCCCTGTTGTTTGGCATTCTTTTATTGATGGCGAAAAATTAGTGATCGGGTATTCTAGCAATTTTGAAGACGAAACTTATACGATTGCTTACGGAAGCCATAAAGACAAGTTACAAAACACTTTTACATCTAATGTAAAAGGAATGATGACTATCGATTTAAATAAAAAAACATCGACTCCTGTTTACTTTAAAATAAAAAGAGAAGTCAACGGTAAAAGTAGCCAATGGTCTAACACCATAGAGTCTAAATTAAGATTAACAAAGTAATTTAAACCGTTATTAACACTAATAATAAATCGTAAAAGCTAAATAAGAAATGAAATTTATTCTTTCAACAATTTGTACAGTTGCTTTATTAGCATCATGTGCTCAAAGACCTAAAAAAACGCCTTCAACCAAAACAGCTTCAACAAAAACAGAAGTGTCTGAAGAACGAATTGAAAACTATAAAATAGAATTTGGAAAAGTCTCTAAAACCTCAGTTTTTAACGAAGAAGGACTAAGTGTTTGGGGAGGTACTTTAGTGAAAGGGGAAGATGGATTATACCATATGTTTTATTCTAGATGGCCAAAAAATATTGGATGGGCATGGGTAAACTATTCAGAAATAGCACATGCTACTTCTAAATCTCCATTCGGACCATTTAAGTTTCATGATGTTGCTTTAGCAGAAAGAGATCACAACAAATGGGATGGTACGACAACACATAACCCTGTAATTTTAAAAATTAAAGGGAAATATTACTTGTATCACATGGGGAATACAGGAGATAAAAAGATTGTAAGTGTGCCTGGAAAAGCAAAAATTAACTGGATGCACAGAAACAACCAAAGAATTGGAGTGGCGGTAGCAGACTCTCCTTATGGTCCTTGGAAACGTTTTGACAAACCTGTATTAGATATTAACCACGAAGATGAAAACGCACACGATGCTTTGATGACATCAAACCCATCTGTTTGCGAAATGAAAGATGGAAAAATATTAATGGTTTATAAAGCCGTTGGAAAACAATTCAAATTGCCTGCAGGAGGACCTGTAGTACATATGGTTGCTATTGGTGATACACCAACAGGACCTTTTAAGAAATTCCCAGACCCTGTATTTGTATTCCCTGGTGAGCGTTTCCCTGCTGAAGATCCATACATCTGGTACCAAGAAGGGAAATATAGAGCTATCGTAAAGCGAATTAAATTTGAAGGAAAGAAACGATTATTCTCTTTAGTACATTATGATTCTGAAGATGGAATTAAATGGCATAAAGCAAAACACTTCGATATTTCTGAAAGAAAAGTTACTTGGGAAGATGGAAGAGTACAACAATTTACACACTTAGAACGTCCACAAGTATTTATCGAAAATGGAGAACCTATTGCTTTATTGTGTGCCGCAGATACGTTGGTAAATAATGTAAGAAACTCTTTCAATATTCAAATTCCTTTAAAGATTACAAAAGAAAATTAATATACCTAGATTTCACTCAGGGTTTCATTAATAACGGAATTCTGAGTGATTTTATAAAAGTGCTAGCAAATTCCCTAAAAATGAAATTTTACCTCTTTTCCTTAATAACACTGGCTGTAACTTGTCTTTCTTGTCAAAAGAAAAATACGCCTATTGATACGAATGAAGCCCATATTTCATTAAATGGAGTATGGAATTTTAAAACAGCTAATAACATTGCTGAGAACGAAATCTTAGCTGGCAAATCTCAATGGGATACCTTAGCTGTTCCTTCGAACTGGGATACCAGAAAACGATATAGTGAATATGTTGGAAAAGGGTATTATAAAAGAAGTTTCTCTGTCCCTTCGGAATGGGAAAATAAACAAATTCGAATTCACTTCGATGCCGTTTATCAGACTTCTAAAGTATGGGTAAACGGAACCTTATTAGGGGAGCATTTCGATGGTTATCTTCCTTTCGAATATAACATTAGTGATATCGTCTCTTTCGATAAACCAAACGAAGTTGTGGTTATGGCCGATAACACCTACAAACGCGGTGCTTGGTGGCCTTGGGGGGGAATCAGTCGAGAGGTTACAATAAAAGCAAATAACGACGTTCGTATTCTACGTCAGCACATTTCAGCTATTCCTGATTTTGATACCAAAGAAGTGCAATTTTCTATCAAATATGTTTTAGAAAATAATAGTAGTAAATCTACTAAAATAATGCTTCAGCCTTCTGTAGAAGGTATTCCTAATATCGATGCCGTTGAAACAAAAGTTCCTGCTGGAGTAACAGAGCATGAAGCTAGTATTTCTTTTACCCGAAAATTATCTGATGTAAAATTATGGCACTACGAATCTCCAAATTTGTATACTCTACAGTCTACACTTTTGATTGATGGAGTGACTAACGATGTAGCCAATGACCGCTTCGGAATTCGCAAATTCGAAGTAAAAGGAGATCAATTCTTTTTAAATAATAAACCAGAACGACTAAATGGAGTAAACCGAGTGCACGACCACCCAAAATATGGAAACACTGAACCTGATGTTTTGGTTGAAAAGGATATGAAAGATATTATCTCTTTAGGTTGTCGTTTCTCTCGATTAATGCATGCTCCACTTGCAAAAAATATCTTAGAATTCTGTGATGAAAATGGTTTTTTACTGGTAGAAGAAATTCCTGTTTGGGGAGATGATGATGAACAATCACACCCTAACAATCCGATCACAAAAAAATGGATGAAAGATCTAATCAATCGAGATTACAATCATCCATCTGTAGTAGCTTGGAGTGTCGGTAACGAATTACGTGGTAAAGGTCCTAAATGGGGGAAACAACATTTAACCGAAGATCAGTATAACTACGTTAACGAAACGATTGACTATGTGTCTACTCTAGACAGTACTCGATTAAAAACGTATGTAAGTAATACTTCATATCAAGGTGGAGAAATTGGGAAAGAACCTTACGAAAAAGTAGATTTCTTATGTGTGAACAGTTATGGTCATGCCTTAAAAATCTTAGATAAGGTGCGTACACGTTTCCCTGGTAAACCTATTTTCTTCTC
>CALFUO010000141.1 GCA_937929895.1 uncultured Aquimarina sp. | reverse complement strand
TGCTAACTCATACCCTTCTGGGTGTGTAATTACAAAATCAAAATCAGAAGCATTGGCATATTGTGCAAAACTATTAGCAACGGCCTGCGGCAAAGCCCTTGGGTGTGGTGCCCAACTTAATACTACTTTTGGTTTCGCTTTTGTATTGTGCTCACTAATCGTAATCATATCAGTCAGCGCCTGTAATGGATGACCAATAGCACTTTCCATATTTAATATAGGAGCAGAAGCATATTTCATAAAAGCATTTAATACCTGCTCTTGATAATCATCTTCTTTATTCTCGAACTTAGCAAAAGCACGAATACCGATAACATCTGCATATTGAGATACTACTTGCGCAGCTTCAATAACATGCTCGGATTTTCCTTGATCCATCACTTCTCCATCCCCATACTCTAATTGCCAACCTTCTTGACCAAAATTCATTACCATGACATTCATACCCAAATTCATTCCTGCTTTTTGAGTACTTAGACGAGTACGAAGACTATTATTAAAGAATAATAAAACTAGTGTTTTATCACTCCCTAATGCCTTGTGAGCAAGTGGGCTCTTTTTTAAATCTTTTGCTTCTTCAATCCATTGTTGAAGATTATCAATATCATTAATATCAAAGTAGTTCATAAAATAGCTTTAAGCCATAGGACGGTAATAAATACCTTTTACATTTAAAATTTACAGGGCTAAAATGCGCCTTTCAAAATTCTAGTTCAACATAAAAAAGAAACGGAGCTATGGCTATGTTTAGTTTTTCTGTCTTCTATAATTTCAAAATGCATCATTTCCTCTTTCCTATAAATTTCAATTTCAAAAGATATAATACTTCCCCTAAAATATTCTACATCAAAAGTAGGGCTTTCCTATTTTTTAATGAAATGAATCGCCTTAGAACAATTTGTAAAAAACTAAAAAGGATACGCAACCTGTTACACATAATCACATCTTATAAATGAATTACAATAATCTGAATCATGAAAACATCAAGACTTACCTATTTTTTAATACCACTACTCATAGTTTTCTTTAATTGCGAAGACAAAACCTCGGACACTGAAGTAGAAGTACTACCAATAATAGAAGAAGAAGTTTTACTTGAAGGAAATGAATGGTATTATGAACCTATCGTAATGAAACGAGAGGAATTCAATAACTCCATTCAGCTTGAAGCTTCTAAAAGCATGACTAAGTCAGGAAAGATTTACATAAAAGACCAATTACTTTTTATTAATGATGTAAATAAAGGATTCCACATATATGACAACACCAATCCGTCATTACCTCGAAAAATAGCTTTTCTAAACACTCCTGGAAGTACAGATATGGCTATTAGAGATACAACCATATATATTAACCAATCTGTAGATTTAGTTGGCATCACTATCGACGCTAATGCAACAAATTTCACAATACAAAAAAGAATTCAAAACACGTTCCCTGTAAGTTTCGTTGGTCCTAATGGTCGTTGGTATTATCACGAATTACTAGAAGATGAAATTATTACCGATTGGCAACGCAAACAACGACCAATACCCAAATGGGAAGACTGCCCTTCCTGTTTAGTCGACTCAGTCGAAGTATTAAGTGACAGTAGCGCATCTGGAGATGGTCAAGGAAGATCGCTAGCCCGTTTTGCGTTAAAAGGAGATTACCTTTACACTGTAGATGATACCAACTTAAATATTTTTGACATTAAAACGACCTCTAACCCTATTAAGGTTAACGATATTAATCTCGGGTGGTCTATTGAAACAATTTTTGGATTTAAGGACTACCTATACATTGGATCTCAGTTCGGAATGTTTATCTATGGACTAAACAACCCTGAATTCCCAAATCAGCTTGCAGAAGTGAATCACTTGACTGCTTGTGACCCTGTTATTGCTAACGATAAATACGCTTTTGTAACCCTACACTCTAACGCAACTTGCGGTAACAACGTAAATGTATTAGAGATTTATGATGTTGCTAATGTCACAAACCCAGTTTTAATCCATGAACGAGGATTAACTGCACCTAAAGGCATAGGTCTATACCATGATTACCTAATCGTATGCGATGACGAAATCAAAATTTTCGATGTAAGTGATCCTGAAAATTCTAGTCTCGTAAACTCATTCAACCGTGTTGCATTTGATGTAATTATTAGAGAAGACTATATGATTGCTATTGGAGACCAACAAATCAATCAGTTTAAACTTTCTCTGGATAATGAAAAAGGGGTGTCTTTAGAAGAATTATCAGAAATCATATTCCAATAAAACCTCCAAAACTTGTTACTACCTTTTAGAAATAGGTGTTTAGCAAAACTAAGCACCTATTTTATTTAAAACAGCTCCAGTTGACCTGAAACCATTCCACCTTCGAGCTGTAATAACTTCTGTTTTGCTTGTAAACCTCCTGCATAACCCGTTAAGCTACCATCACTACCAACGACTCTATGACAAGGCACCACAATTGACAAAGCATTTGCACCATTAGCAGAAGCAATGGCACGAATGGCTTTAGGGTTATTCATTATTAAAGAAAGTTGAGCATAAGATTTAGTTTCACCATACGGTATTTTCTGTAACTCGCTCCAAACCTCTTTTTGAAAATTCGTTCCAACCAATAGTAATGGAATATTGAATTCTTGGAGTTCCTTTTTAAAATATGAATTCAACTGCTGCTTAACTTCTTCTAAAAATGCAGTCTCTTTAAATTCATAATCCGAACACAAACCTTTCTGAATTCTTTGATCTATTTGTTTACGTTGCTTTCGAAACTCCCAATCACACAAACATAACTTTCCTTTGAATTCTCCTAATAGTAAATTACTATATTCTGTTTCAAGTCTTTCTATGTAAATAGTTGATTCCATCTATAGATAACCCTTTACAATAGCATTTGCTTGAGCGTAATAACTACCACCAAATAAATTCACATGCACTAACACATAATACAATTGCCATACATCTATTCGAGATTCCCAACCTTGTTGCATTGGGAATATTTCATGATAGATATCAAATACTTCCTGTCGAAATCCCCCAAACATATGCATCATCGCAATGTCCATTTCTCTAGAGGCATACGCTACTGCAGGATCGATTAATGCTGGTAGACCATTTTCATATACTAAAAAATTTCCACTCCATAAATCTCCATGCACCAATGAAGATGGTTCTTCTGGAATCACATTTTGGATATTTTCATAAAAGGCATTTAAATTTTGAAAAGGAAAGCCTTTTCGTTGAGCTAATTCAAATTGAGGTACTAATCGCTGTTCAATATAAAAACTAGCAGCAGTTTCTTGTTGTGAATTATACTGCGGTAAGCTTCCTATAAAATTATCTTGATCTAAACCGAAACTAGGAGCTGTAACTTTATGAAGTTGCGCTAATTTTTCAGCGGAATCTGTCCAAAAATTTTGTTTAGGTGAAGTGGAATCGATAAAAGATAACAGTATATAATTCTGACTATCGAATGCTCCTACTTCGATTACTTCTGGTATTGCAAAAGAGCTTTTATTTGATAGCATATTGAGACCATGAGCTTAGGCTTCAAAAAAAGAAATTGGAGCATTCTTGTTTTGTTTTAAAACATACTCTCGGTTGGCTGTAGTTATCTTAAAAACTTCGTTGATCGAGCCACCTGAAAGTGACGTTGCTTTAAGTATAGGTTTGCCAATTTTCACTTCTAAATATTCGACTACTTTTAAATCTAGCATATTTTACATTCCAGTTCTTCGAAGTTAATAAACTCCAGAAAACAAAAAAAGATTGACCATACAGCCAACCTTTTTCTAGTTCTATTTTCAAAAACTATTTCACTAGAGTTTTTATTAAAGTTTTCAATTCTTCAACTTGACTTTCTAAACTCTCTACTTTTTCCAACTTACTCTTCAATGTCTCTATTTTCTTTTCCTGTTCGATCGTATACAAAGTTAACTCTTCAATCTTCTGTAACAACTTAGCATCCATTTGCCCCAAAAAGATTCCATCTTTCTCTACTGTTGCAGCACTTGGAATATCTTTTAAGCGTCCTTTTTCTGCAATATGCGTTTCTACTTCTTTTAGGGTTGGTAAATTGTAATCATCTTCGAATACGAAATCGGCCCAGCCACTACCGTTTTCACCATACAATGCTACTTTAACTTCTTGAGCTGCGATTTTTCCTTTTACTCCAAGTTCATAACCTTTAGTATCTGAAGTTCCTATTCCAACCTTACCCTTTATTTCAATTTTAGAGTCAACAACTACACCTCCTTCAAAATCTCCAGCATAATTTAAATGCAAAGCATCGTTATTGAAATGAACTAATGCTCTATTACCTTTTTTTTCTCCTTGACTTCGCCCATCATTAATACCTAGCCTAAAGTCAGCCCCTCCATTTATAATAAAACCATTGACGTGTAATTTTGCTTTAGGATCAAGAATACCTACTCCAAGTTTACCTTCTCTTGTTAAACTCATAAAATTCCCAATTCCATTCCAAGAGGGGACGTTGTTCACCGTTGTTGAAGAACCAATATGTATTGAGCCATCACTAGGAATAAAACGAATTTCACCAGCAAAATTATTTACATCCAGATCTCCGTTGACATTTGGATTATTTCTATTTACCCAACCTTTACCTGGAGAGTGGCCAAAACCAATTATTTTATGTCCTCCATCATGAAAAGTAAAAGTATTCCCTATTTGTAATCTATCTTCAGGGCTAGCAGTACCAATACCAACATGACCTGCATTTTTATTTAATAAGATCGAAGAAGAAGAAGAAGATAATTCTATTGAACCAGCTGCTGTACCCAATTTCAAAGGACCGTTCTCATTAAAAATATTCATTCCTTTAAGTGAATAAAGAAATAAATTACCATTACCATTAGCTGTAGATTCAAGAACTAACTGATTTCTATCACTGAATCCAGCTCTCAACATACCTAAATCTCCTAATTTAATACCATCATTTGCTGCTAAATTATCTAAATGTAAAGTATTTTGAGGATCTTTTGTTCCTATACCGAATTTTACATTCTTTTTTCGTAGTAAATTCGTGCTTGTATTTGAATAAAACGAAAAAGTATTTTTTATTGCTCCTGGTTCTGCATCCGGACTAGTTATCATTTCAAATCCGCCTCCGTATGATTTAATTTTTACTGCCCCTGCCGTATTCAATGAGTAATCAAAACCTGCAGACATCTCTAAGTTACCTGTTGTAGAATTTTCTAGCTTAATTTTAGCACCTGGACCAGCACTTTCACCTGCTTTTATTTCATAATTTGCATTATTCAAACCTGTTGTCTGCGCTGAAGCTGTTGTTTGAGAATTAACTTTAATACTTAAACACAGTATATACAGTACTAAAAATATTTTCTTCATAACTAAATCATTTAATCCTAGTAAAATCGTTTTGTTTGGTAAGCGAATGTAATAAAAACAAATCAACTAACCCATTAACTATCCACAATTCAACTCTATTTTTCTGCAAAATCTCCGCCGCCTGTATTTTAGAGGTCATCCCCCCTGTACCATGAGAAGATTTACTTTCTGAAACTTCTGCTTTTAAAGCTTCTAAATCGGTAACTTCTTTAATAGTTTCTGGAATACCTTTTTGCATAGAAGCTTTGGTATAGATTCCATTCGTGTTTGTGGCAATCACACACAAATCTACGGCTAACAAAGAAGCTGTTAAAGCAGCGAGCTTATCGTTGTCTCCAAACTTAATTTCGTCAGTAGACACCGTATCATTTTCATTAATGATAGGTACATATCCATTCTCTAATAAAACAGAAATAGTATTTGAAATATTCTTTTGAGTATCCGCGTTATCGAAGTCTGCATACGACAACAAACATTGTGAAGTCAATAAACCTTCTTTTGTAAAAGCCTCATGAAATAAACGCATCAAATAGGGCTGACCAATACTAGCCAGCGCCTGTTTGACATGTATTTGTGTTGCTGCATGCTGAAGCTTCACAAACTCTTTTGCCGCAGCAATAGCTCCGGAACTTACAATGATAAAATCATAATCATCTTTAAGCAAAGCTACTTGCCGAGCAACGTCCGCTAATTTCTCACGAGAGATCGCGTCAGTTTCTTTCGTAAGGGTGTTACTACCAATTTTTAGCAGTAAACGTTTTTTAGCGGATTTGTCCTTCGCCATGTACGTACCATTTATTGGTTACTAAGTGTTGTAATCCGATTGGTCCACGTTGGTGCAACTTATCGGTACTAATTGCTAATTCACCACCTAAACCAAACTGAAATCCATCAGTAAATCGTGTAGATGCATTGTGATATACTGCAGCACAATCAATCGCTGCCATAAAGTTATCCGCAGCAGCTTCGGCTGTAGTAACAATAGTAGCAGAGTGACCTCCTGACCATTTGTTGATCATTTTGATAGCCTCTAACGTATTACTTATATTTCCTATTACAATTTTATAATCTAAAAACTCTTCTTTCCAGATATTTTCATCTTGGATAGGTTTCACTTCGTGATCATTGGCAAAAGTATCGTCTCCGATAATTTCGACATTGAATGCTGTTAATCTCGAAAGTAATTCTTTTTCGAAAGCTTCTTTATTTGGAAGATCTTTGTCAATTAACACTTTATCTACAGCATTACAAGCAGAAATCTTAGCCGTTTTACCATTAACGATAATATCCAACGCCTTTTCCTGATCTGCATGTTTGTGTACATACACAAAGTTATTTCCTCGACCACTAACGATCACTGGACATTCTGCATGCTCTTTTACAAAAGCAATTAAACGCTCTCCTCCACGTGGTACGATTAAATCAATACGCTGTGTTGGATTTTGCAAGAAGGCTTGAGTCTCGGTACGATTATAGTTTAAATATTCTACCCAGTCTTTATCTACACCATTTGACGCTAAAGCTTTGTGCCATAGATCAACAATAGCTAGGTTAGAATTCAAACTTTCTTTTCCTCCTTTTAATAAAATCTTATTTCCAGATTTGAATGCGATTCCTCCAGCTTCGATCGTTACATCTGGACGAGATTCATAAATAATCATTACCGTTCCAAAAGAAGCCGTACGATTCGAAATTTTCATTCCATTATCATGAACAAAGCTAAAACGCTCTACTCCTACTGGATCAGCTTGACTAGCTAATTGATCTAAAGAATCAATCATTCCTTGGATTTTAGCATCATCTACTTTCAGACGATCAAACATGGCAATATCACCACCATCGTAACCATCCATATCTATTTTGTTCGCAGCCTTAATTACCTCAGCATTATCTTTCACTAATTGAGACATACTGTTTAGTACTGCGTTTCTTTTTTCTATACTTAGTATCATTTTTTAAGAATTAGAGAAGGTAAAGAAGTAGAGAAGGTAAAGAATCAGAAAAACTATTGAATTAACATCAACTATTAATATTCTGTTCTTCTTTCATTCTATAATTCTTTTATTCTCAAAATAATAACTTAATTAACTTTCTCCATAACTACTTCTTTCACTGCTTCAATAAAAGCATCAATCTGATCTGTTTGAATGGTTAATGGAGGAAGAATTCTTAAAAGATTCTTGTTTTTAGCACCTCCAGTAAACATTTGCTTCTCGTAGATCAATTGTTTACGCATTTCACTCACAGGTTCAGAGAACTCGATTCCTAACATTAGTCCCCTTCCTTTCAAATTAATCACACCTGGAATTTCACTTGCTTTTTCCATAAAGTATTGACCCGTCAACCCTGCTTTTTCAATTAAGCTTTCTTTTTCTAACACATCTAATACTGCTATACAAGCCGCACATGCCAAGTGGTTTCCACCGAAAGTTGTTCCTAACAATCCGTACTTCGATTCGATATGTGGAGCAATTAAAATTCCACCTATCGGGAAACCGTTCCCCATTCCTTTTGCCATAGAAATGATATCGGGTTGAATTCCGTGATGTTGGAATCCAAAGAACTTTCCACTTCTACCAAAACCAGACTGTACTTCATCTAAAATTAAGCACGTATTATTCTCCTTACACAACTTCTCTAAACCTTGGAAAAATTCTGTCTCTGCTTCATCTAAACCTCCGACTCCTTGAATAGGTTCGATAATCACCGCACAAACATCATCCTTTTTCAATTCTACCTCAACAGCTGCTAAATCACCTAAGGGTAAAATCGTCACTTCTTGCTGCGCATTGATTGGTGCAACAATCGCTTTATTATCTGTTGCTGCTACTGCCGCAGAAGTTCTTCCATGGAATCCATTCTGAAAAGAAATCACACGGTGCTTCCCATTATGGAATGAAGCTAATTTTAATGCATTCTCATTCGCTTCTGCTCCTGAGCTACATAAAAACAACTCATATTCATCACAACCAGAAAGTTTTCCTAGCTTGTCCGCTAATTCTTTTTGTAAAGAATTTTGAACTGCATTACTATAGAAACCAATATTATCTAATTGCTCTTTTAATTTATATACATAATGCGGATGTGCATGCCCTATCGAAATAACTGCATGACCTCCGTATAAGTCTAAATATTCTTTTCCTTCCTTATCCCAAACGGTACAATCTTCTCCTTTTACAGGTTCTACATTGTATAATGGGTATACGTCAAATAACTTCATTTTTTTAGGGTTTCAGTTATCGGGTATCAGGTATCAGCCTTGATAGCCCTTAAAAATGATACATATTTATATTTTACGCTGATAGCCGATAGCTGACGGCTGACAGCCTTTAAAAAGCAGAGCTTTTTAGATTTAATCCTGTTTTCTCATCCAACCCGAACATTAAATTCATATTATGAATCGCTTGTCCTGATGCCCCTTTGATTAAGTTATCGATAACGGAAGTGATTAATATCATTCCGTCCTTAACGTCTACATGTATAATACACTTATTGGTATTTACTACTTGCTTTAAAGCTATCGGAGTTTCTGAAATTACGGTAAAGGCAGTTTCTTTATAAAAATCTTGATACAACTTTACCGCTTGTTCGACCGTTCCTTCAAACTTGGTATACACTGTAGCATAAATTCCTCTACTAAAATTTCCTCTATTTGGAATAAATAATACGGGCTGATCGTGATTCGGTTGTAATTGCTTAGCACTTTGATTGATTTCTCCTAAATGCTGATGCGAAAATACTTTGTAACTAGAAAAATTATTATCTCTCCAACTGAAATGCGTAGTTGCAGAAGGAGAAACTCCTGCCCCCGTACTTCCTGTAGTAGCATTTACATGAACCGCTTCATTGATCTTATCTGCATCTGCCAAGGGCAACATTGCTAATTGAATTGCCGTAGCAAAACAACCTGGATTCGCAATGTTGTCTGCTTTAAGAATATCAGCTTTGTTCAATTCTGGTAAACCGTACACAAAATCTCTTCCTTGGAATTCCTTATCCGCTAATAGACGGAAGTCATTTCCTAAGTCGATTACTTTTGTGTTATCAGAAAATGTATTTGCCTCTAAAAATACTCGAGAACGTCCATGCCCTAAACATAAGAATAACACATCTACTTCAGCATTGATCTTATCTGTAAAAAGGATATCCGTATCACCTACTAAATCTGCATGAGCTACCTGTAAAGGTTTCCCTGCATTAGTTGTACTGTACACAAAATCAATTTCAACATTTGGGTGATGAATTAATAATCTTAATAATTCACCCGCCGTATATCCCGAACCTCCTACGATTCCAATTTTTATATTCATAGTTATTAGTCTTTAGTAGTTAGTCTATAGTCCTTAGTATCTTCTAACAGCGAAGCGATCTAATTTCTAATGACTAAAGACTACTCTATTCAAAAGTTTTATTCACATTATGGTAAATCTTATTGGCATTCCCGTAGATTTTAATGAATCCTTTAGCATCATCTGCTGACCAACCTTTATTTACCTCTCCGTATTGACCGAAGTCTGATTTCATTAAATCGAATTCTGATTCAATACCTACTAGACTAAAGTTATATGGCTTTAATTCTACAATTACGTCTCCTGTTACTGAAGATTGAGAGCTCTCCATAAAGGCCTCAACATCTCTCATTACAGGATCTAAGTAATTCCCTTCGTGTAACAACATTCCGTACCAGTTTGCTAATTGGTCTCCCCAATACTGTTGCCATTTTGTTTGTGTGTGCTTCTCTAATAAATGATGTGCTTTAATGATCACCATCGGAGCAGCAGCTTCGAAACCTACACGTCCTTTGATACCGATAATCGTATCTCCTACGTG
>CALFUO010000140.1 GCA_937929895.1 uncultured Aquimarina sp. | reverse complement strand
ATGCCTCTTTCGAAAGTAGCTGCGAAAAGATCGAAAAACAGCTGCGGCGATATAAACGGCGTCTTAAGGATCATCATCGTGAACGGCCTGTTGAACTTTCAGAAGCCGCGTCCTATATCCTCACCCTAACAACCCTATCACGAAAAAATGGATGAAAGATTTAATTAATCGTGATTACAATCATCCATCTGTAGTAGCTTGGAGTGTGGGTAATGAGCTACGTGGTAAAGGTCCTAAATGGGGTAAGCAACATTTAACCGAAGATCAATACAATTATGTTAACGAAACTATTGACTATGTGGCTACTTTAGATAGTACTCGATTGAAAACGTATGTAAGTAATACCTCTTACCAAGGTGGTGAAATAGGCAAAGAACCTTACGAAAAGGTAGATTTCTTATGTGTAAATAGCTATGGTGATGCTTTAAAAATATTAGAAAAGGTACGTACTAGATTCCCTGGTAAACCTATTTTCTTCTCTGAAATTGGTAGAGGTCAAATAGGTCCAGCTCCAAAAGCAGAACTAAAAGAAGAACTAGTCGAATGGTTAAAAGCTTTGAAAGAGTTCCCTTACGTTACAGGGGTTTCCCTATGGAGTTATAATGATTATAGAAGTAATTATAAAGGAACACCTGAATCTGGATTTAGAGAATGGGGAATTGTTTCTGAAACTCGTGAAAAGAAAAAAGCATATCAGCAATTGAAAGAAGCTTATCAAGAATGGGAGGCTTATAAAAACACACCAACTCCGGTAAAACAATAAGCATGAAAAATTTTAAGCATCTATTCTTTGTGCTCTATTTTATAGGAATTCATTTTGTTTTTCAAGCCCAAAATCTTCCTAAAGAATTATTGAAGACTTATGAAACTGAGCCTCTTGAAAAGTACTCGGATGAATTCAATGGAAAACGCAAAAAGAATTCTTTTGATACTAAAAAATGGCACTATCGCCAACCTAAACCTTGGCGAAAAGGACTTGCTACAGGCAGTAAATACGTTCAAGAAAAAGACGGTAAATTAATTTGTCACGGTAGAAAAGATGACCATAAAGCTGGTGGAATTGTGTCGAATAAGTATTTTCAATATGGATTTTATGCTTTTAAGTGGAAAACTACTGGTATAGCAGATGACCAAAGGAATGCTTGGCATCCTTCTGTTTGGGGTTCTTTAAATGATACCCATAACAAAAAAGTTCCCGGAACTTACGAAAAAGGCAAAAGTTGGATGGAAATCGACATTATGGAATTCTCTACTTGGAAACAAAATGGAACAGACTGGAATGCCGATGCTCCAGCTTATATCTGGGTCGATTCTCTTCAAAAGAAAGTGAAAGTAAATCAACCTAAAGGAAAAGCTTTTGGTTGGAAAAAAGCCATGATGACTGATGGCAAAAAAGATACATACAAAGACGTTGTAATAGGTTCTACGGGTTTCGATAAATGGCAAACCTTAGGTATGGAATACCATCCTGACTATTTACAGTTATGGCAAATAGATGGCGATACATGGGTGAAAATCGGACATAAAGTAACCTTTACAGAAAATGATGTACCTCCATCATTAAGAACGGTTCCTAAAAAAGCTGTAAAACCCTTGTATTGGTATATCGGAAATCTTTTTATGCCACACGGAAAGACTAAAATCACAGAAGAACAAATTACAAACTCAACACTCGAATTAGATTGGTTTCATTACCACTCTCTAAAAAAATAAGCTATGATTAGAAATACCATCAAAATCTTCTTTCTAGCAACTTTGACTTGCATAGCTAGCTGTACTAAAAAAGAAAAAGTAGAAGAAAAACCTTTGAACATCCTATGGATTAATGCTGATGATTTAGGACGTGAATTGGCTTGTTATAATAATCCAGATGTTAAAACCCCCCATATAGACCAACTAGCTAATGAAGGTGTTTTATACACCAATGCCTATGCTGCATCCCCTACTTGTTCTCCTAGTAGAACTTCTTTAGCAACTGGTGTATACCCTACCGTTGTCAATGGTTTGAATCATCGTACCATGGAAAAATTTCCTTTACCCAAAGGTATTTTACCCATAACGGATTTATTTAAAAAAGCAGGATACTTTTGTACCAATGGTAAAGGTCCAGACCTTACTAAGAAAGGAAAAGAAGACTTCAACTTTAAAACAGATTACTTGTTCGATGGTACTGATTGGAGGCAACGTGCAGAAGGTCAGCCTTTCTTTGCGCAAGTACAATTAAAAGAGCCACATAGAACTTTTAGTCATGATCTAAAAAACCCTATAAACCCAGAAACTGTAACCTTACCTGCGTGTTACCCCGACCATCCATTATTAAAAGCAGATTGGGCTTGGTATTTAGAAAGTGTTCAAAAATGTGATCGATATGTTGGTAAAATTCTAGATCGTTTAGAGAAAGATGGACTTGCTGATAATACTGTAGTATTTTTCTTTGGCGATCATGGGCGTCCACACGTAAGAGATAAGCAATTTTTATACGAAGGAGGACTTCAAATTCCTTTAATCGTACGCTATCCTAAACATTTGCCTGCTGGTACAAAACGTAACGAACTGGTAGATTTATTGGATGTAGTGGCAACCTCCTTAGATCTAGCAAAAATCCCTTTACCCGATTATTTAAATGGTCATGTTTTCTTAGGGAAAAAAGCAAAAAAACGTGAATATACTTTTGGTTTTAGACAACGTACTGGTGATGCTGTAGAAGATATGCGAAGTATTTCTAATGGTGATTACAAGTTAATTTGGAATCGCACCTACGATCGCCCTTGGATGCAAGTAAGCAGTTACAAAAAACTACAATACCCTGCGTTTACAGTTTACAATGTCTTACACAAACAAGGGAAATTAAAAGCTCCTTACAATCAATTTATGGCAAAAACGAAACCAGAGATTGAATTATTCGATTTAAAGAATGATCCTTCTGAGTATAATAATTTAGCTAACAACGATAAGTATAGAGAGATTAAGAATCAACTTTTTAATACGCTAAAAACCAATTTAGAACAATTCGAAAAAAATTGGAAAGGAGAAACTGAAGAGGCACAAAAAAGAGGTATTGAAGGTTCTAAGAAATACTTCGAAAAGGCTATTAAAAGTAGAATTCCAGAGCACTCCCCTAACCCTACTGATGAAGAATTGTTAGAATATTGGAATCATCTTTTATTAAAGAAATAAGCTATAAGATGTTTATTGACTACCAAAGTACAATAACTAAAATTTAGTCTTAATACAACATTATGAAAACTATACAGCTATTATTAAGTGTTTCTTTTTTCGGCTTATTGCTTTCTTGTCAACAACAAGAAAGAAAAGTAGGCTTAAACGAGAAAGATTCTGTTAAGGAAGAGATTTCGTTAGAAAACCTTAAGGGCTACCCTTGGGATATTCCACAAACGAAACCTGATAGACCTCTAAGTAAAGCCAATGAAAGGCTTTATAATCGGTATATGGCTCCGAGACCTCAAGACAATGAATTGTTTTCTCAATTCAGATATACAAAGTTAAAGGGATTTGATTACAATAATGGTGATGGTACGGTTTCTAGACGTGATCCTTCTAAAATAATTAAAGAAAATGGAAAGTACTACGTTTGGTACACCCATAGAGCAACCGCAAAGCCCCCTATAGGTTTTACTAAAGCACATTTGTCTACCGATGTAATTCCATCTACAGATTGGGATTTATCAGACATTTGGTATGCTACATCTAAAGATGGAATTACTTGGAAAGAACAAGGGCCAGCAATCCAAAGACCTAAAAAACCTACTTTAGGGTGGCGTTCGGTTACTACTACTGATATTTTGAAATGGAAAGGAAAATATTATTTATATTTTCAAGCTTTTAATGAAGCTAGTGGTACTAAAGGAGATCACTGCCCAGTGGCTGTTGCCTATTCGGATTCACCCGATGGTCCTTGGACGATAGTGGATAAAGAAATTATTCCTAATGGAGCACCTGGTACTTGGGATCAATACTCTATTCACGATCCATATCCACTAGTGTACAAAGGAAAAATATATATTTATTATAAAGCTGCTTATGGTGTACGTCCTAAATATTTAGTAGCTGCAGGTTTAGCTATTGCAGACACACCACTTGGACCATTTAAAAAACACCCTTTAAACCCTCTTTTTAATTCGGGTCACGAAACAGCATTATTCCCTTTTAAAGAAGGAATTGCTGCTTTAATATCTAGGGACGGAAACGAAAATAGCACTATCCAATATGCTCCTGATGGTGTTAGCTTTGATATCGCTTCTGTATCTGCATTTTTACCTTTTGCTGCAGGTGCATACGTTCCTGACGCATTTAACAGTAACGGAAATGGTCGTGGAATTACATGGGGATTATCACATTTTACAGGTGCACATGCCCCCACAAAAACGAAAAACAAATATAGTTTTCTAGCTCGTTTCGACTGTGATTTAAGTTTAGATTTAGATGATCCTAAATTAAAAAATACACGTCTTTACTTAAATTCTGAAGCTTTTTTCTCTAGAAAATTATCTAAGAGTCAAATGCAACGAATACAAAAAGAAGCTCTAAAATAGTTATATAAAACATCTTTTATTATTGTTATAATTTAGAGAATTCATTAATAATGGATTCTCTAAATTTATAAAGGGTCTATATATTGTGAATGCTGTATTAGATAATACAGCATTCACAATAATAACTTTGTATTTAGTTAGTTCTTTTTTCGATTCGTTTCTCACAGGGCAAACTCCAAAAAAGCAGCAGTCACCTTCCCTATACCTTTTACACTTATGGCTGTTATATTAATTCCATATTTAAAGACACTAGTATCCGAAAGTTTTAAGTTTTAGAAATGATAATTAATATTAAATATTTTATTTAGAGTGTCTTGTGAATTTTTGAAGCTAAAAATTCTAGAAAATATATTTTCTAAGATGGATTGAAAAAGCCTTAGACGAAAACGTCCAATGTATTGATATATAAAAGTCTATTTTCTCTTCTCTTTCAGTGAAACGGTCTATATTCTAAAGTTTAGGATGCTAGTGATTTAAAGATAAAGAACTCAGTGTTTTTTTAACGCCTTGTAACGGTTCTATAATGCTTAAACACATAACTAGGTGATATATTCATTTTGTAATGTAAAAGTTATATTTGTTTGAGATAATTTTATATGCTAAATAAACCCGAAAAAATCGTTTTTGAAACATTATTTGAAGCTATATCAGAAGCGGTAGTTGTAGTAGACGAATTTCAAAAAATTAAAATTGTAAATTCTTCTATCAAAAAAATATGTGGTTATGAAAAAGAAGAATTATTAGAAAAATCTTTAGAAATATTAATACCTAAAGAACATAGGAAAAGATATTTAGAATTCTTTGATTTTTTTTATAATCATCAAAAAAAAAGACAAATAGGTGAAGGAGCTGACTTGTATGCACTTCATAAAAATAATACTATATTTCCTGTAGAAATGGGGTTAAATCCATTTGAAATGAAAGGAGAGGTATATATTATGATTCTTATTGTAGATATAACTATAAGAAAACAGAAAAATCTTGAAATATTAAGGCTTAATACAGAATTAGAAAATATTGTAAAAAAACGGACATCTAGGTTAAGTGATACTGTTAATAAATTAGAAAAAATTAATAAACAATTAGATGAAGAAAATAAGACGAAAATTGAAGCTGAAAATGCAGCTAAAATTGCCTTAAAAAAAGAGAGAGATTTAAATGAATTACAGACAAAGTTTTTATCTATGGTTTCTCACGAGTTTAAAACTCCTTTAACAGGTATTTCTGTTTCTACCATGTTATTAAAAAAATACACTTTAACTAAACAACAAAAAAAGAGAGAAAAATATATTTCAATTATTAATGGCAAAGTCCATTATTTAAATAGTATCCTAAACAACTTTTTATCCATTGAAAAATTAGAAAAAAAAGAAATACGGTATAATATAACAACATTTAATATTAAAGATGTAATTGACGAGGTCATAAGTGGAGCTAATTTGTTATTTAAGGAGGGGCAAAAAGTTGTTTGTGTATCAGATTTTGATGGAATTTCAATTTCTCAAGACAAAAAAATAATAGAATTAACCATATCTAACCTTATAAGTAATGCTATAAAATACTCTCTTAAAAATACTACTATTTATATAGCAGCTGCACAGAATAAAAATAATACAGTAATAAGAATTATAGATCGAGGTTTTGGAATACCCCCGAAAGATCAAAAAAATATATTTAAACGTTATTTTAGGGCAGAAAATGTTTTGTTAATTGAAGGCACTGGTATCGGTTTAAATATTGTTAAACAACACATAGAAAATTTAGGCGGCAAGCTTTCTTTTAAAAGCGAGTACAATGTAGGAACTACCTTTACTATTACAATACCCAATAAATTTAGTTAATGAAAAAAATTTTACTGATAGAAGATGATCAAATCATAAGAGAAAGTACCGCAGAACTATTAGAATTTGTCGAACATTATTCTGTTATAACTGCTGAAAACGGAGAGGTCGGATATCGAAAAGCATTAACAGAATTACCCGATATAATAATTTGTGATGTAATGATGCCTAAAACTGATGGTTATGAAGTTCTAGAGCAATTGTCCTTAAACCCAAAAACAAAATTCATTCCTTTCATTTTCTTATCTGCAAAAACAGAAAGAAAAGATGTTAGAAAAGGAATGAACTTAGGAGCAGATGACTATATCACAAAACCCTTTACTGAAGAAGAATTAAATAGTGCCATAGAAAGTAGATTGGCAAAATCAGCTATTCTTAATGAATTACGAAGCATAGAAGAATCTGGCAATAAGTCAACTAATAATATTAAACAACTTAAAAACCTAAATGATTTAAAAGACTTTTTTAAAAATTATGGTATTCCCTTTTCTTATGAAACCAATAAAGTTATTTATGAAGAAGGCAATAGGTCTAAATATGTTTTTCTAATTTTAGAAGGAGCCGTAAAATCATACAAACTTAATGAGCAAGGTAAAACTCTTACAACATCAATTTACAAAGAAGACGATTTTTTTGGTTATACATCTTTTTCAAATAATATACCTTATCCGGATACTGCAGAAACAATAAAGCCGACAAAAGTAGTTGGAGTGAAAAAAGAAAAATTGATTACATTATTAAATAATAACCACAAGGTCGTTTTAGATTTAGTTGATTTATTAGCTGATAATTTAAAAGAGATAAAAGATCAATTATTAGATATGGCATATAGTTCTGTTCATAAAAAAACATCAGCCACATTATTAAAATTTGCAGAAAAAATTAATTACAAATCAGATGATATAATAAAAGTTTCTAGACAAGATTTAGCAAATGTGGCAGGAATTTCTTTAGAAACACTAATAAGGAGCATCTCAAAGCTTAAAAAAGAAGGCATTGTAGAAGTAGATGGGCGTAATATAAAAATACTTGACTTAAATGCTTTAAAAACTGTTGAATAATTTTTTTTGATATATGATATATATCATATTCTATAGAATTGAATCAGAATATATTTGTAATACATATAAGTAAAACAAGATTTTAATTTAAATAAAATATTATGTCAAATTTTTTAACGCAGTTTACTGAGGATATTAAAAATAATTTACCAGGTTACATAGCAGTAACAGTAACAGAGGTTTCGAGTGGTGTTTGTTATGTTTCTAATTCAGTTAAACAAGACTTTGATCCAGAAATAGCATCTGCTTTTAACTTAGAAGTAGTAAAAGCTAAATATAGTGCAATTAAAGCTTTAGGTTTAGAAGCTACGATACAAGACATTATAATAACTTTAGATAGTCAAATTCATATTATTGATGTTTCAGAAAACGCTGAGTACTTTATCTATTTAGCAGTAGATTCAGCAAAAGCAAATTTAGGTATGACTAGAGCGCTTCTTAAAAAATATAAGAAAGATATTATTAAAGATCTTGCTTAAAAAACATATAAACTTATCCTAATATTAGGATTCTAAAAACAATGCTTTTCTGTAATAAAACCTTATTTACAGAAAAGCATTGTTTTTTTGCTAAGTTTACAGAGTTAGCAATAGAAGATTGCATAAATTAAATCGAACTCACATTAAATAATAACTTACTTTTGAAATTATGAAAACAGATGTGTTTTTCCCCTTTAGAGGAATTTAAACGTATTTCATCTGTAATAATTATAAAAAACTTAGTACTGAGACACTTAAAAGACCTGTT
>CALFUO010000139.1 GCA_937929895.1 uncultured Aquimarina sp. | reverse complement strand
TGGATGAAGGTATTGGAGAAGTAATTGAAAAACTGAAAGAAACAGGTGAATATGATAATACGCTGATATTCTTTTATAGTGATAACGGCCCTCATACAAAAGGTGCTAGTGCTGGTCCATTTAGAGGTCATAAGGGAATGCTTTTTGAAGGTGGAATTCGAGTACCGTTTATCGTTTCTTGGCCTAATGAGATTAAGGGAGGATATCTTTATCATAAAAGTGTTTCGGCCTTAGATATCTACCCAACAATATTAGAAGCTTCTCATATTAAATACCCCAAAAAGCATAAAAAATTGGATGGTGTGAGTCTTTTGCCTTTTTTAAACAAAGAAAATAACAACCCACCTCATGAAGCTTTATTTTGGAGGTACTCTGGTGGTTCGGGTTATGCTGTACAAAAGGGCAATTATAAATTGGTATACTCTCATTATAAGAAAAAATCATTTTTATTTAATTTAGAAAAAGATCCTTACGAGCAGAATGATTTATCCGTTTCAATGCCTAATAAATTAAAAGAACTTCAAATCGATTACGAAAAATGGTCTAGACAAACCATTCAACCTAGATGGAATGATCCACATGCTACTAATGTTTCGAAAGAAGAAGCTAAACGTCAAAAAATTATTGATAATGCTAGAGCAGGTGAACATAAATAGAGAGCATCTTAAGTTAAGGCTACGATAAGAGTGATGTTATGTCAATATGTTAGCAGTATCGAAACGTTACACTTGAAAGAAAAATAGCCAAATAATATGTTTACATTGATCCAAGAAGCTTTGAGGAATTTTATTATGAAAAAGGAAATCGGAAAGATGCTCATCTAAATAATGACTCAGAATCTGAAAAATCTAAACGAATTGAGGTAATCTTAAAAGAGGGTTTAAATGTATAAGACAAAAACGTTCAATGTATTGATATATAAAAGTCTATTCTCTTTAAATGAAACGGTCTATATTCTAAAGTTTCGGATGCTAGTGATTATTTTTCATTGTTTTTACTATTTGAATTCATTTCTTTCATTATTTCTTCGAGTTCCGAAAGACTGATATCATTTTCTTTCATAAAGAAAGATACCATACTTTTAAAAGAGCCTCCGAAATAACCCTTCAATAATTTATTGATTGACTGATTACTGTAGTCTTCTTTTTTAACAATAGGAAAATATATGAACCCTTTACCTTCTTTACGATGGTTTACAAACTGTTTCGATTCTAAAATTCGAATGATAGTTGAAACAGTGTTATAGGCAGGTTTGGGCTCTGGTAATTTTTCGATAATGGCATTTACATTTCCTTCACCTATTTGCCATAGGTGTTGCATAATCTCTTCTTCGGCTTTAGTTAATGTTTTTTTCATTTGGGGGAATATATAGTGTTAAAAACAATTGGGTGTAAATGTAGGGCGCGCTTTATTTCTTTAGAAGAATCTTTTATCTCTATAATAGGGTGATTACATTTATATATTCTAAACTGAAATTGTTTAAGCACAAGATGATATGGTCCTGTATTATTTACAGAAGTCGAGTCACTTTTGTAAAGTGTTTTTCGATTACTAGTAAACAATCCATAATTTCTTCCGTCCATACGACATTCTCGCCAGTCTTCTCCTATCTTGGTGCGATAAGAATAAGTACCTCTAGGAATTTGTGTAAAAGTAATTGAATCATTAGGTTTCAAATAGAATTCAGCAAATGCGAAATGTTTTTCATTTCTGATCCGGTTTACGGTTACTACAGCATCTAATTTTTCTTTATTGACAATTGTAAAACCATTTTCATGTTCTAGTTTTTTGCATCTTCTGGAATAATCGCAGAAAAGACGCTGACTAGAGTAGTTTTTAGGAATCCATTCGTTGATGTTTTCAGGGATCGAAGAACGGTCTTGGATGGTTTTATGAATATCTGTATCAATGACTAACTTTTTAGCAGGCCTTTTTTCTTTTCTAAAAGATAACGCATCAATATTTTTTTGACTAACACCAATAAATGGTGTTAGAGCTAAGGCTAAATAAATTACTATTTTCATTTGATATATCTTTTTAAATCAATAATCGGCGAAATAGCTGTAAGTCCCCAAGGGGTATTTTCTAGTCGCATAGCTAAAGGGAATTCGGAATAGGCAAGTACATATTTAGGATCCTCAATAAATGTACTCTTTTCCCCATTTTCTCTCCAGTCATTGCCATAGGTTACTTTCAAATAGTATTCTCCAATAGGAATATCAGTAAGTTTAGCGATAGTTCCTTTTTCGACATATACATCTCTAAATATAGCATCGTCTTTTTCTCTTATAACCTTAACAACAGCATCAAATTCTTGGGAAGGATTTTTGAATTCTAGAAAGTTTTTAAGTCCATTTTGATACTGTCGTACATAATTCAAAGAAGCAATTTCGTCACCCGTTTTGTATTCTGGAGCGTTCCAAAGTAAAGGAGTGTTATTATAGATTACGATAAAAGCAACAGAAGCAATAAGTAAAGGAATAGCTATAGAATAACGAATTAGTTTAGCTTTTTTAGATGGATCTTTACGAATCATATCTAATCTTTTCTTCAAAAGACTATTCTTGAAAAATGGATTTACAAAAGTGGCTGCAGGAGTAGAAAATGCGTGTGCCAACAGACTTTGTGAGTAGTTTTCTTGGTTAGAAGCTAGCTGATCATCAACATAATACTCATGGTTTTCAGAAAGTTTCTTTTGAAATACATATACCAGAGGGTTCCACCAGAAGATAATTTTTAAGACTTCGAAAAAGACTTTGTCAATACTATGCTGTTGTTGGATATGAATAGATTCATGTAAAATTATATCTATAGCAGTGTTTTCATCGGTTTCATTAGGAATGAAAATATAGTTGAAGAACGAAAAGGCTTCAGAGGTGTTATTCGTTTTTACAATAAAGTAACTGTCCATTTTGTTCTTAGAGCCTCTTTTTATTCTTGCGATCACAAGAGATAGCCTAAAAAGGAATAAAACAGAAGCAATTAAAGTTCCAAGTTTCCAGATTAAGCTTAAATCAATAAAAGATTGTTTTGTTCCAGAAGTAGTGGTTTCCGAAGAAAACGTTTTGCTGAACTGATTTGCTAAAGCATTATATGCATCAAGGCTATAAGGTTCTACTGTTTCTATCGGGATATATTGCTCTGCCGATTGAAAGTCTAATAAAGGTAAAGTGATACTTACAATTTGTACTAAAATTAAGTACCAACGATTCGCGGTGAAAAAGGTTTCTTTTTTCAATAACCATTCATAAAGAACATAGAAAATAAGCTGAATCGATAAAAATTGACAGATGTATATAGGACTC
>CALFUO010000138.1 GCA_937929895.1 uncultured Aquimarina sp. | reverse complement strand
TTTTCGAATGGCCCAAAAAGAAAAATGATAGCCTTTAATATTTTATTAAACAACAAACGCCAAAATTGAAATTTTGGCGTTTGTTGTTTGTGATTATATCCGAACAGGAATCCCTTCTTTCTTAAGACGTTCTTTTAATTCAGGAATCCCAATTTCTTTGAAGTGAAATACACTCGCAGCTAATGCAGCATCTGATTTTCCATTCTTAAAGGTATCTACGAAATGTTGCATATTTCCTGCACCGCCAGAAGCAATGATAGGGATATTTAAATCAGAACTTAATTTAGCCAAAGCTTCGTCAGCAAAACCATCTTTTGTACCATCATTATCCATTGATGTAAAAAGAATCTCTCCAGCCCCTCTTTCTTCTACTTCTTTTGCCCAATCAAAAAGATTCAACTCTGTTGGCACCTTTCCTCCTACTAAATGAACGATCCACTCACCATCGATACGCTTCGCATCAATAGCCACTGTAATACATTGACTTCCGAATTTCTGAGATAACTCATTAACCAATTCAGGGCGTTTTACAGCCGATGAATTCACAGAAACTTTATCCGCACCATTTTGTAATAAAATATCTACGTCTTCTACTGAAGATATTCCTCCACCTACAGTAAAAGGAATATTTACTTTAGCTGCAACATCTCTAACTAATTTAGAAAGCGTTTTACGTCGCTCTTCTGTTGCAGAAATATCTAGAAAAACCAATTCGTCTGCACCTGTTTCTGCATAAATAGCAGCTAACTCAACAGGGTCTCCTGCATCTCGTAAATCAACAAAATTTACTCCTTTAACGGTTCTTCCGTTTTTAATATCTAGACAGGGTATTATTCTTTTTGTAAGCAAATCTTCAGTATTAAGTAATTAGTATAAAGTATTAAGACTTTTCAATTCGTTTTTGTAGGGAAAAATTCATTTTTCTAATTTCATTACATAGATCAATAAGTGAATTTACATTTTCTCGTTTTATTAATTCTAACCTAATTATTAAAAAAAGTTGAGTCTCTAATTCTGTTGTAGAACCATTTGCTATACTAAGAAAATGTTTGAACTCCTTATTAGAATTCCTACCAGCACCTTCAGCTATATTAGAAGGTATACTTATAGCACATCTTTTTATTTGACTAACTAATCCAAATTTTTCATCATCTGGCATAAGTTTCATTAACTGATATACTTTTTCAACTAGTAGCATCGATTTTTCCCAAATCAAAAGCTCTTTATAGTAATGCATGGATCTTAATACTTAATACTTTTTACTTGATACTATATACTCCTCCAATTGACGCAACGAAATACGATTCTCGTAAATCGCTTTTCCTATAATTACCCCTTCGCAACCAATCTCCGCTAACTTAGGTAACTCATCGAATTCAGAAATTCCTCCTGAGGCAATTAATTTGATTTCCTGTATTTCTGAAAGCATTCTTTGATATAAATCAAATGAAGGCCCTTGTAACATTCCATCTTTACTGATATCTGTACAAATCACATAGCTTACACCTTCTTTTTGATATTGCTGTACAAAAGGTATTAACTCTTGGTCACTTTCTTCTAACCAACCGCTAACTGCAATTTTTTCATTGTTAGCATCAGCTCCAAGAATAATTTTTTCAGCTCCAAATTTAGTCAACCAACTTTTAAAAATATCTGGATTTTTAACAGCAATACTTCCTCCTGTAATCTGATTCGCACCACTTTCAAAAGCAATTCTTAAATCATCATCAGTTTTCAAACCTCCACCAAAGTCTATCTTTAAATTGGTTTTAGAAGCAATCTGCTCTAACACTTTATGATTTACAATATGTTTAGATTTTGCTCCATCTAAATCTACTAAATGTAAATGCTGAATTCCGTGGTCTTCGAACTCCTTAGCCACTTCTAATGGATGCTCGTTATATATTTTCTTTGTATCGTAATCACCTTTAGAAAGTCTTACACATTTTCCATCGATGATATCTATTGCTGGTATTATTCTCATATCTGTTGAGATAAGAGAGAAAAGAAAAAAGACAATAGACCTAGCTATTCTCTTCTCTATTTTCTCTATTCTATTTTCTTAATTTCAAAAAATTCTCTAAAATCTTCTCCCCTACATCACTACTCTTCTCTGGGTGAAACTGAGTTCCGTAAAAATTATCTTTTTGAAGTCCCGAACTATAGTTTACTCCATAATCCGTTTCGCATACCGTTTCTTCACATATAGGTGCGTAGAAACTATGTACTAAATAAATATAACTATCTTCTTCTACTCCTTCAAAAATAGATGATTTAAAGCCTCTAATCTGGTTCCAACCAATCTGAGGTACTTTTACTTCATTATTAAAACGTACAACGTCTACATCGAAGATCCTTAGTCCTTCGGTATTTCCTTCTTCTGTAGAGTTACACATTAGTTGCATTCCTAAACAGATTCCTAAAACAGGTTGTTTTAATTCTGGAATTAATACATCTAGACCACTCTCTTTAAGCTTAGTCATAGCACTACTAGCCTCTCCCACTCCGGGAAAGATAACTTTGTCTGCAGCTTTGATTTCTTCTGGATCATCACTCAATATAGCAGTATACCCAAGGCGCTCAATAGCAAACTTGATACTCTGTATATTCCCTGCTCCGTAATTTATGATTACTATTTTCATTATTCAGTCATTAGTAATTAGTCCTTAGTCGATAGTTATAAAGTCAAGTACTAATGACTAAATACTACCGACTAATTACTGGAATGCTAAAGCATTCCCTTAGTACTCGGTAAAAACATCTTATTTGCATCACGCTTTACTGCCATTTTCATAGCTTTTGCAAACGCTTTAAAGATTCCTTCAATCTTGTGATGCTCGTTATCTCCTTCCGCTTTAATATTCAAATTACATTTTGCGCCATCGGAAAATGATTTAAACAAATGCAAGAACATTTCTGTAGGCATATCTCCAATTTTCTCTCTTTTGAAATCAGCATCCCAAACTAACCAAGGACGTCCACCGAAATCTACCGCCGCTTGCGCTAAACAGTCGTCCATTGGTAAACAAAAACCATAACGCTCGATTCCAAGTTTGTTACCTAAAGCTTTCGCAAATAACTCCCCTAAAGCAATCATTGTATCTTCGATAGTATGGTGCTCGTCTACTTCTAAATCCCCATCTACCTTCACCGTTAAATCCATAGCACCATGGCGACCAATCTGATCTAACATATGATCGAAGAAATGTAAACCTGTAGCAATATCATTCTTACCAGAACCATCTAGATTCAGCTTGATATAAATCTTCGTTTCATTAGTATTTCGTGTAATTTCTGCTACACGGTCTTCTAATTTTAAGAACTCGTAGATTTCTTTCCAGTCCGTAGAAGTCAAAGCAATCGCATCTAGAATAGCTTGCTTTTCAGACTCAGTTTCATCAGCACCTAATTGAGGGTCTAGCGATAAAAAGATTCCTTTAGCTCCTAAGTTTTTTGCCAATTCCATATCCGTAATACGATCTCCCAAAACAAAAGAGTTTGCTAGGTCGTATTCCTCTTCATTGAAATATTTTGTTAGCAAACCAGTTCTTGGTTTACGTGTCGGAGCATTTTCGTGAGCGAATGTTCTATCGATATGCACATCTTCAAAAACAACACCTTCTTTCTCAAAAGCCGACATTACTTTATTTTGAGCTGGCCAAAAAGTATCTTCTGGAAAAGAGTCTGTTCCCAAACCATCTTGGTTCGTTACCATAACCAATTCATAATCCAATTCATCAGCAATCTTTGCCATGTATTGAAATACTTTTGGATAGAATTCTAACTTCTCTAAACTATCTAATTGGTAATCTACTGGTGGTTCCAATACTAGCGTACCATCTCTATCGATAAATAATACTTTCTTCATTTTTTTGGCTGTCAGCTATTGGGTCTCAGGTATCCGTAATAGCAATATTATAATATATTTAGGCAGACAGCTGAAACCTGATAGCTGATAGCCTTTTCATTATATTTTTATTTTCTTTTTGTTCCAGGCACTGAATATTTCCATGCCTGCTAATCTCGAAGCTATATCATCTTTCCATTGTTTCAATACCTCTTGATTAGCTCCGTTTTTAGTTTCCTCTATTAATTGTCTCTTCTCGTTGGTAAAATTAGTTAACGTCTCTTCTTGTAGGTTTTCTAAAAAATCGAAACCTTTTAAAAGTTTCTTTCGATTTAACAATATCTTTTTTCGAAATTCTCTTACATGAATTTCTGCCAAGTCAAACTGTAATTGCACAAATGCTAAATTACCTTTCATATCTTTTACACGAGCAGTATCTACTTCTGAAGACCTTTTTAAAAAGATATTTTTAACATTTTTATTAAAGTTCTTTTTAAAAACTTCGAAATTCTTTACTTCATACGAAATCCCAAATTGACCTTGTACTGGTAAAAACGCCTCATCAATTTCCACCTTCTTAAAATCACTTAAATCAACTGGATCAACTTTACTCCAACATTTATAGCGATGATCATCAATACATTGACCATTTGCCACTGTTACCATAAATAATAAAACTAAGCCAATTAAATTCTTCATTACAAATGATATTAAAGCTCTTTTAAAGCTGCTATTAACGAACTATTCTCTTCTTTTGTCCCTACCGTAAAACGTAAAGTATTTTCACATAAAGGCTGTGTAGTACGATTACGTATAACAATTCCTTTCGCTAATAATTGATTGTAACGACTAGTGGCATCATCTACTTTTGCCAATATAAAGTTAGCATCTGTAGGATAAATATGTTCTACAAAAGAAACTGAAGTTAAAGCTTCCGTCAACACCGTTCTTTCTTCTAAGATCGAAGCAATTTCGTTTTGAACTCCTTCTACATCCTTTACTCTTTCTAACGCCTTTTGCTGAGTCAGCTCATTGACATTATAAGGAGGTTTTATTTTATTTAAAACAGCAATAATTTCAGCTGAAGCAAAACATAACCCTAGACGAATCCCTGCTAAACCATAGGCTTTAGATAAAGTCTGCGTTACTATTAAATTAGGGTAATCCGATAATAAACTGATTAAACTTTCTCCTTCTGCAAAATCAATATAGGCTTCATCTACGACTACCAACCCTTCGAAGCCTTCTAATAACTCTATTACTTTAGAACGATCAAAAGCATTCCCTGTTGGATTATTAGGTGAACACAAGAATAATATTTTAGATTTTGTATCAGCCGCATCTAAAACTTTAGTAACATTCGGTTGAAATTCATCTGTCAACAACACTTTTCGTTCTTCAAT
>CALFUO010000137.1 GCA_937929895.1 uncultured Aquimarina sp. | reverse complement strand
CATTAGATCTTTGTGGCCAAGGGTATAGGTAAGGCCATAATAACGCTCCGGAGAAAGAAACGTGAGATGTAATACCTAAGTTTTCACTAGCTTTTGCTGAATATTCTAATTGTTTGATAGCCCATTCTGTCCTGGCTTTCTTATTTCCATGAACTTCAGCAGGAGCAAATCCATCAAAAAGTTCATCATATGCTGGGTGTACAGCAATTAATTGTCCTTGAAGGTGAGTACTTAGTTCTGTAATTTCTAAACCTGCCTCTTCAACTATTCCTTTAATTTCTTGTGCGTACGTTGTACTTTCTGCTAGTTTTTGAAGGTCGAAATATCTATTTTCCCATGTAGGTAATTGTACTCCTTTATAGCCAATAGAAGCCATAAATTCGCAAGCAGATTTTAAAGTGTCAAACGGAGGATTGTCACTTGCAAATTGAGCAAGGAATATTGCTGGTCCTTTCATTCTTTGTGTTTTTTAGTCTTAAATTATTTTTAGAAGTTAAGGATTCAGAAGTTATGGGGTTAAGGTATATTTTGTTGGCATTAACTTCTCTAACTTCTCAATTACAATTCCATTTTAACCCATTGTTGACCAGCATTTGAAGATTCAATTACTTTGTCAATAAATAGCATTCCTCGAATACCTTCTTCAATACCTGGGTAGTCGTAATCTTCAGTTGTTGGTGTTTCTCCAGCTTCTAGTTTCTGAAGTACTGTTGCAAACTTCTTATATATCGTTCCGAAAGCTTCTAAATATCCTTCAGGATGTCCTGCTGGAATACGAGTTACTCCATTCGAGTAATCAGAGATACCTGCACTTCCTGTACGGTGTACTTCATAAGGTTTATCTAGGTAAGTAACTCTAAGGGAATTAGGTTCTTGTTGGTGCCATTCAATACCAGCCTTTTCTCCGTAGATTCGAATATTCAGGTTGTTTTCTTCTCCAACACAGATTTGACTGGTATGAAGAATTCCTTTAGCTCCGCCTTCAAAGTGTAATAAGATATTTGCATCGTCATCTAGTAAACGGCCTTCTACAAAAGTAGTAAGGTCTGCACAAAGCTCAGTAATTTTTAATCCAGAAATATATTCAGCCAAATTTTCAGCATGGGTTCCAATATCTCCGATAGCACCACCCGCTCCACTGCGTTTAGGGTCTACACGCCAAGCGGCTTGTTTTTGTCCAGAGTCTTCTAATTTGGTAGCTAGCCATCCTTGAGAATATTCTACAATGATCTTTCTTAGGTTGCCTAATGCCCCATCTTCAATAAGCTTTTTAGCTTGCTTGACCATTGGGTATTCCGTGTAATTATGTGTTAGGGCAAATTCCATCCCTGACTTTTCTATAATTTTTTTTAGTTCTATTGCTTCTTCTAAATTGAAGGAAACAGGTTTATCACAAACTACGTGAAATCCGTTTTCTAAAGCCATCTTTACAGGAGCAAAGTGCATAAAGTTAGGAGTAACAACAGCAACAAAATCCATGCGTGTTTTAGCATCAAGCTCCTTCTCTTTTAAAATCATTTCTTCGAATGATCCATATGCTCTATCTTCAGGTAGTAATAATGCTTTTCCTGAACTTTTAGATGTTGAGGGATTGCTACTAAAGGCACCACAAACTAATTCAATCTGCCCATCTATAGCGGCTACCATGCGGTGAACGTTTCCTATAAAAGAACCTGTTCCTCCACCGATCATTCCCATTCTTATTTTTCTCATAGTTGCTGAAAATATATTGTTCGGTAATTTAAATTGAAAACTAAGTATTTATTCTATAAAAATTATGACAGATATTAAGTTTTTCTCCTATATAGAAAAAAACATATACTAAAAACATCAATTCTCTAACCCTCATGAATTTTGAGAATTAGACATTATTAGAATTTAGTAAAGTCGAAAATGTGTTAGTTATTTTATTGCTAGCATCCGAAACTTTAGGATATAGACTATTTCACTGAAAGAGAATAGAAAATAGACTTTTATATATCAATACATTGGACGTTTTTGTCTAAGATTTTTCAATTTATATTAGGAAATATATTTTTTAAAATTTTAGTTTAAAGAATTTATAAGGCACTCTAAATAAAATGTTTAATATTATTTTTTCATTTCTAAAACTTTCGGATACTAGTGTTATTTTATCTGTAAATGATTTTTTTGTAGAAATTCTATTGTTTTCTATTTTAATAATAAAGGTTGTTAGGGAAAGATGAATTTTGATATCTCTTTGAAAGTTCAGATTTACTTTGTACTTGTAGTTTGTCGTATATGTGTTTGGTATGTGTCTTTATAGTATTAATACTTAATGATAAATCATTTGCAATTTCTATATAGCTTTTTTTGTTAGCTAATAATTGAAAAACTTCATTTTCTCGTTGTGATAATAAAGGTTGTTGAGGAAACTGAAAGGAAGATAAAATACATTTCGCAATACGCTTACTCATAGGAGTGCCTCCAGATAAAGCAAAATCTAACGTCCATATTAACACTTTTTTAGAAGCATTTTTTTCTAGAAAACCAGTAATGCCAACTTTTAGACTTGAAAATATTAGAGAAGTATCTGAAGGATCTAGAATGCCAATAATAGGAATATAAAGGAATACACTTTTAATTTTTGAGATATGAGATAAGGTATTGGTTCGTTTGTCTAAATCAATAAAAATAATATCTGGAGAAAAACCAGTAAGACTACGGTCTTTAATATCGATAAAGTGAAGATTATGTGTGGTGTTTTTAAAAATATCTTGTTGAAGATAAAATCTAGCTTTTTGATCACTGCTAGCAATTAGGATATTGCGAATCATAAAGTTGGAATTGTTTTGTTGGAATACCAAAACTAATCACATTGATCAAGTGAAAACAAGTCCCCTAATTTGGTATTTTTTATTACACTAAATATGTAAGTAAGAACCTAAATGAATAAGCTCTTGAATACTATGGACTCTCATTTTTTTAAAAATATTTTTTTTGTGTTGTTCTATAGTTTTTTCTGACACGAAAAGTTGTGTAGCGATTTCTTTAGCTTTGATGCCTTTAAAAAGATAAAGAGAAATTTCTTTTTCACGCGAGGTAAGCTTTAGATAAAGTTGTATTACATTTTTAGTGTTAAAGTTGTCATTTAAAGCACTACATATTTTTTTTGAAAATACGGGAAGTTGATCCGTGGTATTGGTGATACAAATAAATTTATGTTTCTTTATGTCAAGCTTTACACTCGTAATTACTAAGATGTAGCCTTCCTGGTCTTCAGTACGCAATTTAAGGCGATAGAAATAGTTAATTACTTTATCTTTATCTAAGCTGTTGGCAAGCGCTCTAAGAGCATTCATGACTCTATCATAATCTTCGGGGTGGATTACTAATTTAGCAAATTGCCCGCCCAAAGCTTTAATCTCATCTAACGAGCTACTGAATTCATTGCATACAGCTTCATCAAAGTGGTTAACACTAAAGTCATCAATGTTATGAATGTGGTAAAACCCAGGATATTTAGGTTTAGAATACCCAATTCGTCTGCCAAAAAGCTCGGGTAATATTAGGTTTTCAGGGTTCTTTAGGTGGTCGATGCGTTCAGATAGCGAAGTGTACTCTAGTTCCATAAATTATAATTTATACGATCTCAAATGCTTTTGCAAAGTCATGTAGAGATTTAAAGTTATTGATGCCTAGTTTTTTGTAAACTCTCTTTTTGTAAGTTTTTACTGTGTTTAATGTAATTTGTAGCACATTACCAATTTCTTGATTAGGAGTGTTTTTTACCCAAAGTTTTACAAGTACGATTTCTTTTTGTGTTAAGCCATTTAGCTTGTTAAAATTTTCTTTGATATAATTAGTTTCATTGACTATGGTGTCAATACTTTTATTGTTGATACTGATATCATCTAATAATACACTGAAACTAACCAAACCGCCCAATTCTTCAATCAGAATACTTGTGGTATATAAAGTGCTATAGCCATCGTGGTTAATAAACTTTATCCGTTGTAAAAAGCTAACAGTACTAAACTCGTCAATATGGTCTAGGTAATGTCTACAACTTTTTTTAGCTTTTTCTAAGTCATCAGGGTGTACTGCTTCTAATGTAATTTTTAGACGTTCGTATTCTTCATCGGGGTAGTTATTCTGAAAAAAATCACGAAGTTTTGGGTCTAAATATAGTACACGAAAATCATCAGTACTGTTGATGTGTAACAGACAAGGGATTTTATTAGCAAAGGTGTCCAAGTCGTTTTTTGAAGCGAGCAATTCTTCTATCAAATCCATACGTACAAATTAATGATAAAAGGGTAACGATATCTTTGTAAAGACGATTCGTTACCCTCAACAACAAAACTACTTAGTTTTTCCGATGATTATCGGAACTTTTATTTCATTATTTATAACTGCGATATAGAAACCAGGTGATAAACTGGTGTTGATTTTGTCCCTAGTGTTTTCAATAAGAATTTCGAATACTTTTTTGCCAGATATGGCATAAATTTCCAATAAGCTACTATTAGGTACATTGCTCAAATTAAATGTCCCAGAAGATGGATTAGGGTAGATGAAATTACTAATGTGAAAACTTTCAGAAATATTATCATTACTTAATGCAGTATCATCACAAGTAGTGCCATAAGTAGCTGCTGTATCTATAGTCCATCCAGCAGCGGTACTAGCAAATGAGGTATCGTCAACAGCAATGCAATTCAAGTTAATATTGGATTGCGCATTCATCAATGTCATATTCGTGTTGTTTCCATTTTTAAGATTTAAGAAGGAAAGACTATTGTTATTGGCAAGAATTTCTCTAAGTACAGTTAGAGAAGAAAGGTCAAGCATTTCAATTAGATTGTTACTAGTATTTATGCTTTCCAATAAGGTGTTTTGAGATAAATCTAATTCAGTTAAGTTGTTCTCAAAACTATCAAGACTTATAAGAAATGTATTTTGACTTAAATCGACAGCGTTTAAATTATTTTGAGAAAAGTTTAAAATGGAAATATTTTCAAAAGCCTCTATACCTGATAAGTCACTAATATTTTTGTTAGAAATATTTAAAACTGAAGTAAATTGTTCGGCTTCTCTTTCTTGAATAATACCATCATTGTTAGTGTCAATAGTAGGACTGTGATTTAATAAAGCATTCTCAAAATTAATATCAGAGAATGAGAGTGCTTGGCAACCTGTTAAATAGTCTGTAGAGTAGTTAGCCGTATCATCAATTTGCCAATTAATGGCATTACTTGAGAAATTAATGTCATCGACTAAAACACATCTAAGATCACTATTCATTGGTGCTGTCATTGTGAGGACATTTGTATTAGCTCCATTTTTAACATTAAGAGTTGTCAGAGCATTATTGCTAGCCCGCAAAACCCTAAAAAAAGTATTAGATAAGTCTAAAGATGTTAGTTGATTATTAAAACAAAAGATACGTAGATTTATATCATTGTTGTTTTGAGGTAATGAAATAGATGACAATTGATTATCTGAACAAAAAACAGTGTTTAAATTGGCAAGATTGCTAATGTCTAAACTTGTCAAATTATTATCACTACAATTAAGTTCAGTAATGTTAATAAATGCATTTATCCCAGTAAGACTATTAATATTTCGACTTCTAATATCTAGAGTACCTGTTAAGGCAGCTGCTTCGGAAAGTTGAATTTCGTTATCTTGATTGAGATCCGCTCCGCCAATAGCTAGTATTCTGTTTTTGAATGTTATATCGTCAAATTGAACAATAGCTTCTGGAGTTTTTGAGAAAATCGTAGGTGAAGTCACACACATGCCTAATCCATTTTTGTCTGAGTATGAGATGGCATATCTAAAATTAGTTAGCTGATTAGGGGTAAAGTTTGCAATATTTAACTCTATACTGGTATAAAGAGTTTTCGTGGGAGTGCAATAAGCTTCGACTGAAGGGGTGGATATAAATTCATCAGAAGTAGCAGGAAGAGAGATTTGATTTGCTGGAAGAAGAATTTGCCAAACCCCAGCATCTGCATTAAAATACTGTAATCGCAAGTTATTATCAATGCCTACAGTTGCACTGACTCCTCTACTTGAATGGAAGTTATAGCTAAATGTTATTTGAATTCCTGTTTCTCCGGCATTCTTAGCTGCAGTTAAATCTATAACAGGAGACATAACACGGGTTGCACTAATTCGGTTACGATCTCGGTGATCAAATTCGTAATGATCGTTATAGGCAAAAACATCATCCATAAAAGTAGGATTGTTAGTGTTTAGACCTAAATTTCTTTCAATATCCCAATTAGCATTAGGCCAATTGGCAGGCAGGTTTAAAACTTGTGAAAAAGAGTATTGAAACCCTAAGAATAGCAAGAGTAAAAGTGTTTTTTTTTTCATGGGAAAATGATTTATTTTATTTATATCCAAAGCTAAAAAATGACTAAACGCAAGAAATCACCCGATAAGGGTGATTTTTGAAAATGTGTTTAGTTGTAATTAATGTCATTTACAACTTGAATTTATCGTAAAAAGCACCCTTGATTCTTTTTTATTTGAAAAATGAATCGTTATAAAGGCTATGCTTGACAGGGTAATTTTTTTTAAAACTTAGTGGTTTTTCTCTATAATCTCTATTAGGAAGAGTATTAAGCCACTTTTTACTTTTCTTAAATTAATCAGGTAACTCGACGTGTACTCCTGTACTAATTTTATGTGTTTTTAGGCTTGCTTGGTATAAGTCCCCATTGACATGACTTAATATTATATTGTTCATTATAATGATTGTTTTAAAAAATTTATGATCAAGCTAGATTTAGTATACTTTTTTCATATCCAACTTATTAAAAAGTCGAAATATTGTGAAAATCGTATTTATTAGGTTGAAAATATAAAAAATAACTATCTTTAGCTCGCTTTTTATTACAACTAATCAATTAATTAAATTTTATAGGAACATTATGAAAAGGATATTTCAATTTTCAATTTTGTTGAGTTTAATTTGCAGCTCTTCATTGTTTGGACAATTAGACTCCGATTACTTTAATCGTTTAAATTCAGAAACCGTTAAATCTAGTGACGCTGTAGAGTGGACTCAATTTGGGCCAGGTATGTCAGGATATTGCGAATTCTTTTGGTGTCACCCGACAGATCCTAAGACGATACATATGAGTCCCGATATGTTTAATGCTTATGCCAGTTTCGATTCTGGTAAGTCTTGGCAAACGATGAAGGATTATGACAGTCAAGAAAGAAACATGGGGCGTACCTACGATGTAGAATTTTCAAGGCAAAATCCAAATTTTGGTTTTGCAATTGATGAAGGAGGAGGCGTTTATAGATCAAACGATAAAGGAAGAACTTGGAAGAGGACATTTTCAATTAAAAAAGCACATTCAGAAATTGCAGTAGATCCTTCGAACGATAATAACTGGTATATCGGAGCAGGATCTTGGTGGGATGTTAAAGGTACTCACAGAACCTTAGCGAATCCAGCAGCGGAGCTTCGTCGTACAGCTATATCAGGACATATTTATAAGAGTACCGATAAGGGAAAGACATGGAAAAAAATAAACAATGGTTTACCCTCTACCTTAAGTGTGGCTAAAATTATAGTAGATCCTAGAAACTCTAATAGAATTATTATGGCTGCTAATACTGGTGTGTATCGTAGTATTGATAAGGGTGAAAGTTGGTCTGTAAGTAAAACGGGTTTACCGAATAATTTGCCAAAAGATATGACATCTTATTATGATAAAAGCCAAAATAAGTTTGTCTTGTATATTGTTGAACAAACTAAATATATTAAGGAAGGGAATACGACTCGATCAAAAGGAGGGGTTTATAAAAGTACTGATGGAGGAAAGAGTTGGAATTCTATTACAGGTGATTTAGGTTTTGACTTGACTAAAGTAACAGATCCTATAACTAGATCGAAGTATAATCGAGCTGTTTCTAAATGGCTAGGTATCCCTACGAATCAAGTAGGAAAGTTTCCAACCAAAACCATCCCAACATTTCATAAAATTAGAGTAAATCCTAAAAATCCTCAAGAAATTTATATATCACATAACGTAAAACATGATTTTTCTTTTGGCCCGGGAGGTGTTTGGAAGACAGAAGACGGGGGAGAAAAATGGTTTCCATGTGCAAGAACAGGAAAATATTGGAAAACAGGGCAAGATAAAAGTTATTGGGAAGGGAGAGGTATTCCTACTGGTATGAATACCACTTTCGCTCATATACAAAGTAAGATAGAAAATTCAGAAGGATATTTTGGGTATAGGCTTATTGAGATAAACTCGAAAGGTGAAATATTCACGAGTATTGACCAACAAATATTAAAGTCCACTAATGGAGGTGAAAGTTGGAAACAAATAGATGATGATGAAACTGCTCCTAACAGCAAAGGATGGGTAGGTAGAGGAGGAAGTAACTTGCCCGGTAGGTATATACTATTAGAAACAGGTGTTCCAGATAGAAAATTCTTTTGTAGTGGAGAGCACGGCTTATGGGAAAATGCTCCTCTAAGAAATCATCCAGATCGTAGTGCAATGGCAGTAAAACAAATAGAAGGACAAGTTAACGGACCCCGTGCGGCAAGATCTATAGGCTATGTGGCCGTACATCCTAAAAAACCAAATATCTTATATACGATTCAATTTAGACAAGATCATAGAGATAACTTCCGTAGATCTATTGATGGTGGTAAAACTTGGGAAAATATTTCAACTCCAATAGATTATCCTAATAGTAATTTATCTGGGGATAGAATATTTTCGTACTCTATATTAATAGATCCTGTAACTCCTAAAAACATGTATTTCTGTGTTATTAGAAGTGCACCTGCAGAAGTAAATAGCTCTATTACAGCTAAAAACTTTAATAAATTTGGTGTTTATAAGAGTACTGATGGTGGTTTTAATTGGAAAATAATGAATAACGGTATCCCTGATGGAGCGAGTATTCGTAGATTAGAAATGCACCCAACAAAAAGCGCAGTTATTTATGCCGCTTCTAATTGGAGTTCTAAAAACAAAGTGTCAGGAGGGTTGTACAAAACAACAAACAGAGCAGCATCTTGGTCTAAAGTGAAAATTCCAGCAATTATTAAATCTGTTAATAATGTACATATAGACAAGACAACTAAAGATATCTATATTTCTTGTGGAAGAAAACTAGGTAATAATGACGAAGGAGGAATTTGGAGAAGTAAAGATGAAGGTGAAACTTGGGAAAAAATATTTGATTTGCCATATGTATGGCAAACAGAAACTTCACCAATTAATCCGGATATTGTTATTGCTAGTGTGCCTTGGAACTCTAAAGCAAAAAATTTAGGAGCTTATTTATCTAGAAATGGAGGTAAAAATTGGATTAAAATAAATAAAAATTTATCTCATCCTGATGCAATCACAGATATTAGACCTGATAATAAAGATGAAAACACGTTTTGGTGTGCAGGTTGGGGAAGTGGTTGGTATAAAGGTGTGTTAAAAAACAACGCAACAACAAGCCGTCAATTAATTAAAAATGGTACGTATTATATTAAGTCGGCTATTTCTAACCAACGACTATTAGCTAGAGAATTAGAATCACACAGTGCAAGAATGGCTAACCCTGGTAATTTTACTGACCAACAATGGGAGATTACTCATTTAAACAATGATATTTATACCATTAAAAATAAAAGATCTAATAGATATTTAGAAGTTCCTTTTGGAAGATGCGGTAATGGTAATGATGTCGCAACACAGACTTCTAAGTCATTAGATCACCAAAAATGGAAAGTTATTAAAAATAGCAGTTCTAATAATTTATCATTTAAACCAATACATTGTAGAGAAGTTGCGTTAGATGTATCAGCAGGAGCCTTAAATGCCAACGTGCAAACCTGGAAATATATGTATACAAACAAAAATCAACAGTGGGAACTTATTGAGGTTAGTGCAAGTAAAGGAGATCTTAAAGGTAAATTACAAAATAAGCTAGAGGTATTCCCAAACCCTGCAAAAACCAAAATATCTGTAAAAGGTATTGATGCTGGTGATCAAATAACTGTACGCAATATGTTGGGAGAGATAGTGCTAAATGAATTGGCAATTCAAAATGAAGAAACTCTAGATGTGTCCTTATTAAGTTCTGGACTATATATACTGTCAGTACCGGGAAGAGGGAATGTTAAGTTTTTAAAAGAATAAAAACATCCTGGTTAATAGTTTATTTATTCAATACTAACCTTAGTTCGATTTATATTCAGTAAAAGTTAATCGAACAGGGTTACTACAAAATCCCGAAAAATAGTTTTTGAAACTTATTTTTCGGGATTTTGTATTTGGATACGAAATCAGGTGCAGAAAAGAAATTGAGAGGTATTATTTGCACAAATTATTGTTGGCACATTGTATTCTATATTAGAAAATCTATTACGGCTGCGATTTACTGCAAATACTAGTATTATTACCATTTTCTATATGAATTTACCTTAAAGAAAAATGATGAATTTAGGAATTATACAAGTCAGAAAAAATAAATATAGTACGTACTAAGGTTCTTTTGTATGCCAATGTAGAATTTCTAAAGGCACATTTTAATTCGTTAAATTCATATAGGGAATGGTATTATTGTATATCACATCTTCATACCGAAGTCCTAATGTATAATCTAGGTTTAACATAAAGTCCGTAATTTAAACAATTACAAGTTTCTACATCATGTTTTGATTATCTGACCCGAAAGAATAAGGCCAGGTTATAGAGGTATGTTTAATAACTAAATGGATTGAGGTGTTTCTATCGTAGGATTAGTATTTGGATGAGAAGAAGGTTTAGATGCATCATAATCTTCATTGTTTTTATCTAATTGTTCCATTAATTTCGGCAATACAATAGGCGCTATGGCTTCTACTTTATTAAAAAGTATAGAACTTTTTATTGTTTCTTTTTTTATAATGTGTAGTCCATTATTAATAGGTTTAATAAACATCCAAATAGAACTTACAATAAAAGCAAGTTTTACAGCACCAAAAATACCACCAGCTAATTTATTCAAAAAACCAAGAGAAGCAGAATCAGCAATTTTTGTAAGTAATTTTCCAAATAAAGAAATACCTAACACAATTACGATGAAAGTAGCAGCAAAAGCTAATAATTGAACATATTTAGGATCTATATTAACGTTGTTGGTAATCAAGACTGCCGCATAATTAGAAAAATGAGTAGCTCCATAGATTGCAGCAACGATAGCCACTAAAGACGCCAATTCTTTAAAAAGACCATTAGAAAAACCTTTCCAAAGACCAATTAATAAAACGATTCCTAATACGATATCTAAATAATTCATTGTTAGTGTTGTTATTACGTTGTTAAAGATAGGGAATAGTTCATAATTGTATTTTTAATTTCACTATACATAAATTATGTGTTAGTTTTATCGGGTATTTACTTTATTAGTCATATTATGAAATACCTAATTCTAGTTGCTTTTTCTCTTTTTTACAGTTTGCAGGTTTTTGCATCTGGCAATAGCTCTAGTGAGAGGAGAGAAGAATTGTTAGCTTATGTAAAGAAAGCACCCAAAACCTTTAGTCTCGATGCGTTAGCTAAATATTTAAGTCATGCTACGACCAATGAAATGGAGAAAGCAGAAATTATCTTTTTGTGGTTGCATGAAAATATAGCTTATGATACCAAAAGTTTTCAGAAAGGAGTCTATCAAAAACAGGATGCTCTTACAACTTTAAAGAATGGTAAAGCAGTTTGTGGTGGCTATGCTAATTTGTATAAAGCTTTGGGAGACCGAATGGGGGTGAAAGTACAGATAATTTCTGGCTATGCTAAAGGATATGGGTATTATCCAAGAAAAAGATTTAATAGAACTAATCATGCTTGGAATATCATAGAGATTGAGGGGAAACGAATGGCCATAGACCCAACCTGGGGTGCTGGATATGTTCGAAAGAAATCAGGTAAGTTAAAGTACTTTAAAAAACTAGATTATTATTGGTTTGATACCAAGCCTTCGGAGTTTGTTTTTTCTCATTTACCAAAGAAAGATACAAGAGATCAATTACTAGAAAGTACAGTGAGTTTAGCAGAGTTTCAAGAACTTCCTTGGGTAAGAAAGAGTTTCTTTAAAAATAGAATTGCCAATTCCGATAAAATATTAAAAGATTTTAAAGGTGGAGTAAGAAACAGTTTTCCGACGGTTTACGATTTACCGATTGAATTTGCAGTGATCAAAGCTCCTTTAGAAATGAAAAGAGGAGGTAAATATTTGTTCCAGTTTTACACTATCGAAGGGGAAAAGGTAGGGATCATACGAAATGGTAATTTCGATTACATTCTTAGTAAACCTGCGGGTAGTAACATTATGAGATTTGTATTCACGCCTCAAAAAAGAGGAAAGTATAGATTTGGAGTTAAAAATCCAGAAACGAAAAATGGATACTATGCCCCTTTTATGGAATATATCGTTAAATAAATTAGAGGTATAGTTGAAGTAGCAATTCTTAGTCTATTTTTGCAATCACAAAAAGCTGATAGCCCATAGCTGACAGCCGAAAGCTTACAGATGAGTAGAGACGAACAATTAAAGGAACGATGGGAATTGGTAGTTGAAAAATTATCAAATCAATTTGCAGAAGGGGATACCTTAGATCTAGACGCAATTATTTATTTAATAGGTTTACAAGAATTAGGGCAACCCCATAAGACCTTTAAAAAAGACGAAAAAGTGAACCTGATGCATATTGCTATCTGTCGTTTGTTGGAACCTTTTGGATATTATGAATTCGATTTCATCGATGAAGACGGTTGGCCACATTATAATGTAAAAGAACAATTGCCCGTCTTAAAAGCAGGAGAACAATCCGTACTTATGAAACAGGCAATTGTAGAATATTTTCATGAAAGTGGCTATATCAATTAGTCGATGATTTCTATTGGGAAGTCCACAATTGTAGTATCCCATCCCATTCTTAGAAATATTTTAGAAGCAGATTCTTTGTAGAATACCATAGAAAAAGCTTCAATTGTTTCGTCAGAGATAGTGGTTTTAGCTTTTACTTCAGCTATAGTTTGTTCTTGATCGAAAACATAAGTACCCCAAGAATCCGTAACTTTATTTATGTATAGCGTCCATTCTTTTTTATTGGGTAAAGTCGCTAATGTATAAGTGCCAGGCAATACCTTGGTTTCTCCGATTTTTACAGGAACATAAAATTTAATTTCTGTAGTTTCGTTAGCTCCTGTTCGCCATAATTTTCCATAAGGAACCAAATCACCAAAGATTTCCCTTCCCTTTTTTTTAGGTCTCGAATAATAAACTTTGATTTTTGGAGCCATTTGTTCTTTTTTGTCCGCATGTTTCTTGAAAAAACGCTGTGTTGTATTTCCTGGGAAATATTGGACGTCTAACGGAGATTTGTCTATACCTCTAAACTTTTGAGCTTGAGAGGAAAAACAAGCTCCTAAAAATAATAGTATGTACAATAACTTTTTCATATAAGAATTTTTGGTGAAAATAATAGAACCTTGGTTTTAGTAAAAACTTTTAAGAAGGTTTAACAGGCTAAAAATTAGATGTTCAGTAATTATTTTTATTCGTGGAAATATATGCATTCAATTTTCCTAAATTTGCCATCCTTAAGAAGATTACAAGATGATCGAAGAAATTAAAAAATACATCACTGAAGCGGAAGCTTTCAAAGCAACAACTTTAGAAGAAGTAGAGCAGTTTCGTATTAAAGTTTTAGGTAGTAAAGGATTGTTAAAAGAATACTTTGCCAAGTTTAAAACCGTACCTAATGAGCAGAAGAAAGAGTTTGGTCAAACGATCAACAAATGGAAGTCGATTGCAGAAGAGAAAGTAGCTTCGTTAAAAGAATCTTTCGAAGATCAACAAGCTTCGCAGGCTCAATGGGGAGATTTAACTCGTCCAGCAATGCCTTTAGAATTAGGATCTCGTCATCCAATTTCTTTAACAAAGAATCGTATTGTAGATGTATTTTCTAGAATTGGGTTTAATGTAAGTGAAGGACCAGAAATCGAAGATGACTGGCACAATTTTACAGCGTTAAACTTACCAGAATATCACCCAGCTCGTGATATGCAGGATACGTTTTTTATCCAAACAAACCCTGATGTGTTATTACGTACACATACCTCTTCGGTACAGGTGCGTTATATGGAAAATAACCAACCACCGATTCGTACCATATCTCCAGGGCGTGTATTCCGTAACGAAGATATTTCAGCTCGTGCACACTGTATCTTCCATCAAGTAGAGGGATTGTATATTGATAAAGATGTTTCGTTTGCAGATTTAAAGCAAACACTTTTATATTTCACTAAAGAAATGTTCGGAAAAAGTAAGATACGTTTACGTCCATCTTATTTCCCATTTACAGAGCCAAGTGCTGAGGTGGATATCTACTGGGGATTAAAAACAGAAACGGATTATCGTATTACCAAAGGAACAGGTTGGTTAGAAATCGGAGGATGTGGAATGGTAGATCCTAATGTATTAAAGAACTGTGGTATTGACTCGGAAGAATATACTGGTTTTGCTTTTGGAGTAGGAGTAGAGCGTATTGCAATGCTATTACATCAGATAGGAGATATCCGTATGTTTTTCGAGAATGATGTACGTTTCTTAAGACAGTTTCAATCTCAACTGTAGTACACAGTAAAGAGTATGAAGTACAAAGACTTTTAAATATTTAGTTTTGAAAGTCTTTGTGTTTTGTACTGACTACTGATACCAATTAAAGCATAATATGGTTGTAATAAAATGATTAAAATTTTTCGTTAGTTCAAGGCATAAAGTTTTAGAATAGCACTAGTTATTGTTAAATTTTATAACGAAGAAATAATAGAAAATAGTTATCTTTTTAACGAGTATATTATGCTCTAATTGGTATTAAACTATAAAAATGAAAAATTATTTCCTAGGTATATTTTTTACTTCAATGCTGTTTACATCTTGTAAGACAGACAAGGTGACCGAACTAGAAGTAGTAAAATTAGTCGAGACCACTAAAAGTTGGGATGGAACGACACTACCCAAGTACTTGGATGGGCAGCCGAAGGTTACGATTTTGAAAATTGTAGTACCTCCGAAAACTACCTTAAAACTTCATAAGCATAACGAAATTAATGCAGGAGTATTACTAAAAGGAGAACTGACAGTGGTTAGTGAACAAAAAGACACCTTGTACTTAAAAGCTGGAGATCCGATTGTAGAAATCGTAAATACTTGGCATTATGGTAAAAACGAAACTACAGAACCTGCAGAAATCATTGTTTTTTATGCAGGGGTAGAAGGTACTCCGATCACAACTTTAAAAGATGGAGGACACCATCATTAAGGCTATATATTAAAACCTAAATTATTATAAATCTGTGTACTTAATACTCTTTACTGTATACTAAATACTAAAAAGAATGAAGAAAGATATTGAAATCCCAGTTGTAGAAGGTGTATCGATTGCAGTGGTCAAGGAATTCAATGAAGAATTTCAAATGGATGATTGGAACGCCTATATCATTAATGAAAATGACAAGCCTATCGAAGCGGTAATGGTGGTAACCCAAGGTTTTAGTACTGAGAAAAAAACTTCGAAATTTCGTCATATGCTAGGTGCTATTGCACCCAATTCGAATGCAAAAATAGAATTGATGCAAGAAGCAGTATTGCCTTTCAGAAATGAATTTTCGGTGACCTATTTTTTAGATAATAAGTTATTCGATAAGAAGTTTATTTTTAGAGAAAACACTATTAATGAAAGAGCATTTCGAGATATTCCTACCCTGAAAGATAAAGGGGTTTGGGTACGATAATTTTTAGTTATTAGTTTAAAGTTGTCCGTTATCAGTATTTTATAAGTACTGAATACTTTGTATTTTGTACTCATTACTTTGTTAAATGAGCATTTTCCCTAAAAAACTTCAGAAAAAATTAGAGACACGTATTCAGAATAATGCATTACGTAGTCTGTCTGTAAGCACTTCGAAAAGAGTAGATTTTTATTCTAATGACTATTTAGGTTTCGCTCGAGATGAAAATTTGCAATTACTTTCCCAAGAAATTATAGGTCAGCAGGATATTGTATTAGGGGCCACAGGTTCAAGATTACTTTCGGGGAATTCACGATTTTATCATCAGGTAGAAAATCAAATAGCTGCTTTTCACAGTCAATCCAAAGCTTTATTATTCAACAGTGGCTATAATGCCAATATAGGCTTTTTTTCAAGTGTTCCACAACGCGGAGATATCGTCCTGTACGATGAATATATTCACGCTTCGATTCGTGATGGTTTGCAAATGAGCTTAGCTAAAAGCTATAAGTTTTCTCATAATAGTCTCGAAGAGATCAAAGAAAAGGTAATCCGCTTTCAAGAAGCACATCAGGGAGAAATATATGTAATCACCGAATCCGTATTCTCGATGGATGGAGATAGTCCGGACTTAAAAGCATTTGCTAACTTCTGTTTTGATAATGGTGTTCATTTAGTGGTTGATGAAGCACATGCATTAGGTGCTTTTGGATATTTTGGTGAAGGTTTGGTTTCTTCTTTAGAATTGCAGGATAAAGTTTTTGCGCAAATCGTAACTTTTGGTAAAGGATTGGGTTGCCATGGGGCGGCCATTTTAGGTTCAGAAGACTTGTATACCTATTTAGTCAACTTTGCTAGAAGCCTTATTTATACAACTGCGCTTCCTCCACATGCAGTAGCTACCATCAGTGCAGGCTATCAAATGTTGAGAAAGCAACATAGTATTTATACGAATCAATCACAGTTACTAGAGAATATCAAATACTTTAAAAAGAAACAATTTCTGCTTCAGCTAGAGCAAAAATTTATCAAAAGTGATTCAGCCATTCATTGTTGTATTGTTTCTGGTAATGATAAGGTGAAGCAAGTTGCTCATAAAATTCAGCAAGCAGGTTACGAGGTAAAACCTATTATGTCACCTACCGTACCTCTAGGGCAAGAAAGATTACGTTTTTGTTTACATAGTTACAATACCAAAGAAGAGATAGAGGGTGTGTTGAAGCTGTTGGGGACTTTACTTTAATCTTTTCAGCATCTGTTATACATTTCTGTCACATTAATACCACTGGTATTCCACGGCTTTTAATAGTTTTAGAAATCGTTATAGTTTTAATTTTTAAATTAGAACAAAAAAAGTAACTAACTAAATACAAGCTGAATGGAAAGTAAACCTATAAACAAGTCAAAACTATTTTTAGCAAGTTGTGTAGCCTTAACAGTGACTGCAATGACTTTCGGAATTCGTGCGGGAATTATGAACGAGCTAGGTGCAGAATTCGAATTCACTAACCGTCAATTAGGAATCATGGCACAAATGGCCTTTTTAGGATTCCCTTTATCCATGATCGTAGGAGGATTAGTCTATCCTAAAATTGGACCAAAACCAATTATGTGGGTTGCGTTTATCTGTCACTTATTGGGATTAATTTTAACAATAACCTCTACTAGTTTTACTCCGTTCTTAATTTCGACCTTCTTAATTGGAGTAGCAAACGGAGCAGTAGAAGCGGCATGTAATCCATTGATTGCCGATATGTATACGACTAATCGTACAACCATGTTGAATAAATTCCATGTGTGGTTTCCTGGTGGAATTGTTATTGGAGCTTTAGCTTCTCAGTTTATGACGGGGCTAAATATGGGATGGCAAGCACAAATTGCGATTATGTTCATTCCAACGATTATCTATGGTGTATTGATCTTCGGACAAAGCTTCCCTAAGGCAGAAAATATTGCTTCTAACATTTCGGAGAATATCTCTTCAATGTTTTCACCGTTGTTCATCTTTATGTTAATCTGTATGGGGTTAACAGCAACAACAGAATTAGGAACAGGGCAGTTCATTCAGCCTTTATTAGAAAATGCAGGAGCACCACCGTTAATCATCCTGGCTTTAGTAACGGGTTTAATGGCAGTAGGTAGATATTTTGCAGGCCCAGTAATACATAAATTCAATCCTATTGGAGTATTGTTTTTCTCTGCAATTATTGCGGCGATTGCATTAGTAATTTTATCGAAAGCAAATGGTCCATTGGTATACTTAGGAGCTTTCTTATTTTCTTGTGGAGTAATGTATTTCTGGCCAACGATGATTGGTTTTATCAGTGAATATTGCGATAAAACAGGAGCATTAGGAATGTCAATTATCGGTGGAGCAGGAATGTTAATTACAGGGTTTTCTTTACCAGTAATTGGAGGTTGGTTAGACGCAGAGAAAGCAAAGGCAGCAGCAAGTGGTCTAGCTGAAGATGCAGTGAATTTAGCAGCGGGTCAAAATACCTTAGATAATATTGCGCTATTACCAGCGATATTAATCGTGTGTTTTGGTATCCTTTTCGTAATGCGTAAAAAATTAGAGGAAAGAAGAATCCCTCAGGAATCTCACTAGAATTTTCTATTGTAGAACTTTTGAAAATGCACTTTTAGATCACGATCTAAAAGTGCATTTTTATTTAGAAACGTTAACCGTTCGATCCCTAACTTTGCATTTTATTGCCCGAAGCTCATTGCTCGCGGCTCGAAGTTTATGGAAAGATACTTTATAACAGGAATAGGAACAGAAGTTGGTAAAACAGTCGCAAGCGCGATTGTAACACAGGCGTTAGAAGCAGATTATTGGAAACCTATTCAAGCAGGAGATTTGGACTATGGGGATGCAGATAAAGTCCAAGATTGGGTAAGCAATTCGAAATCGAAATTTTTCCCCAATGCTTTTGCTCTAAAAACACCAATGAGTCCACATGCCGCAGCTGAGATTGATGGATTGGAAATACAGGCTTCAAAAGTAATTACTCCAAATACAGATAATAGATTAGTTGTAGAAGGAGCTGGTGGGGTTTTGGTGCCGATTAGTGATATAGAAACTATATTAGATTTAATTCAGCCTACAGACAAAGTAATCCTCGTTTCTAGGCATTATTTGGGGAGTATCAATCATACACTATTAAGTATTGAGATATTAAAATCTAGAGGTTTTGAAAATATAGGGGTTCTATTCAACGGAGAGGAACATCCAACAACGGAAAGTATCATTGCAAAAATGTCAGGCTGTACGATTTTGGGAAGAATAGAAGAATTAAAAGAAGTAACTCCTGAAACAGTTAGACAGCAAGCAGAGTTACTAAAGGAAAGTTTGTTAAATATGTAATATTTAGAAGTTAGAGAAGTTAAATGGAGTTAAGTAGTTAGGCTCTGATTTTATAGTAGCTTTACCTAACTACTGAATTCATAACTTTTTAACTACAAAAAGAAGAAAACAGATCATAAAGATGAATCCAAATCTGATAACTCACAACTCACAACTCACAACTTCTTTAAAAGAAAGAGACGCCAAACATATTTGGCATCCTTTAACACAACATAAAACACATCCAGAAGTAACCCCAATAGTAAAAGCAAAAGGTTCAGTTTTATATGCAGAAGATGGTGCTGAATATATAGATGGAATTGCTTCTTGGTACACTTCGATGTATGGGCATTGTAATGATGTTGTAATTGAGAAGGTTTATACCCAAATGAAGCAGTTGGACCAGGTTGTGTTTAGCGGGTTTACGCATGAGCCAGCGATTGAGCTTTCAGAAAAACTAATGGCAATTCTTCCTAAGAATCAACAGAAGTTATTCTTTTCTGATAATGGTTCGACTTCGACAGAGATTGGGATTAAAATGGCCTTACAATATCATTTCAATCAAGGAAATCAACGGGATACTATTTTAGCCTTTGAAGAAGCCTTCCATGGAGATACTTTTGGTGCCATGTCCGTATCTGGATTATCGGTTTATAACGGGCCTTTCGAAGAGCATTTTATAAAAG
>CALFUO010000136.1 GCA_937929895.1 uncultured Aquimarina sp. | reverse complement strand
TACTGTTCTACCCGAGTTCAGTGTTTTAAATGATTTATAATCACTTTTCTTAGTGCGTACAGGTCTTCCATTCTTATCTCTATTCCAATAGTCTAAAGATTGTACACAACGACCCGAAGGGATAAAGTATCTAGAAGAAGTTACCTTTAATTGTGTTTTATACTTTAAAGGCTTATGGGTTTGTACCAAACCTTTACCAAAACTACGAGAACCTATTACTACTCCACGATCTAAATCCTGAATCACTCCAGAAACAATCTCACTAGCAGAAGCACTACCTCCATTAACAAGAACTACTAAAGGAATATCTAAATCTATAGGTGTCTTTTTAGTTTTATAACTCTTTTGCTTACTGGCTACTTGTGACTTCGTATTTACAATTAGCTGTCCTTGTGGCACAAATATATTACATACATTTACAGCTTCGGTAAGCAACCCTCCAGGATTACCTCGTAGATCTAAAATTAACTTAGTTGCCCCTCTTTCTTTTAGTTCCTTTAAAGCAGCAATTGTTTCTGAAGAAGCTTTTTTATTGAATTTTTGTAATACGATGTACCCAATATTATCACTTAGTAATTCGTAAAAAGGAACGGCGTCTACTTCTATTCTACCGCGCGAAATACTAGCTGTTTTTGTTTCTCCTTGACGTTTAAACCTTAAAGTAACCTTACTACCAACTTCTCCTCTTAATAAGTCTTTTGCTTCTCCTTTAAAATCCGAAACTAAAATATCATCAATCTGAATCACCTCGTCTCCTGCTTTCATACCAGCAGCATCCGCAGGAAAGTCCTGATAAGGTTCTGTAATAAATAGTTTACCTGTTTTCTTGTTAGAGTAAATTCCCGATCCAATACCTACGTATTCACCACTTTGACGGATTTTAGAATCTAAAACATCTTCTTCACTACGGAATTTGGTATATGGATCAAGGTCATTGGTAATACCGCGAATTGCTTTAGTCATCAATTCTCCAGGATTCAAAGGATCTACATAGTTTCGATTCAGTTTTTGATAGAAATCAATAAAGATCTCTATCTGTTTACTGATTTCGAATCCATCTTTGCTAAAAGTAAAACTCGATAAACTTAAAAAAGCTAGTAATACACTAGCTGAAATGATTAGCGAACGCTTCATATATTCTTCTTTTCTTGCCACCTTTTGGCGACTTTAATCAATGCCTTATTCACTTGTTGATATTCAGGTAATTCTTTCCCTACAAAAAGAAACATCAACAAAAAAGACTCCCCGTTTTTATCTGTAAAAAGGTACTTATTTTTTCTGAAATTTTCTCGTAATAAACGTTTTACACGATTCCTATCTACTGCAGTTTTAAAATTTCTCTTACTTACCGAAAACCCAACCTTAAAAGGCTCTTCTATATCGCAAGGCATATACGCCAATACCAAAGGATAAGATTTTACAGAACTACCCTCTGCAAAGAGTCTAGCAATCTGTTTTCGGCTTTTTAATTTTAGTATAGTAGGTAACTTCTCATTCACTTAGCAAAAGTATCAATTTTGTGAACCAAGATTCAAAGAAACAGGTAACAAGATTTTACTTATTACACTTCTTAATTCATAAAATCTTGTTTAGACTGTCTATTCGACCTTAAAAACATCATTTTTAAGATCTATATCTGCTATTTTACCCGAAGGGTTCAACTGTACATTCTGTACTTTCTTCTTCTTGGTAATTACCTCGAATGTATAGGTAGGAAAAGCCCAAGGCCAATCTTTTAAAAGATATTCATTATTCTGTAATGGTTTATGCCCTCTCATCATTCTTAAAGGAATATAATAGCTCTCTTTCGAGTTATCATCAAAAATTATATCTACAGTCAACGGAACAGGCATTAATCCTTTTCGTTTCAAGGAAATTATAGCAGACTTACTTTTTTGTTCTACCCCATTCACTTTGTAATCGATGGTATTTGTAGTCGTCGTCCAATCTTGAAGGTACCAGCTTAGTTCTAATCCCGTTACTTTTTCGGCAACTCTGATAAAATCATTCGGTTTTGGATGCTTGAATCTCCAGTCATCATAATACCTTCTAAGTGTTTTAGCTAAGGCTTCTTCTCCTATAATCTCGCCTAATTGCGACAAAAACACAGCTCCTTTAGAATAGGCTGCAATACCGTATGCATAATTGTATTTATATCGATCGGAATGTGTTGTTTGTGGTTGTTCGATCCCTGATTCTACTAATTTTCTATAACCATTGTAACTCGATTGTAATGGAAAATAATCTTCTACCCCTGTAACATAGTTTTTAGCAATCGTCGAGATATAGGTAGTAAAACCTTCGTCCATCCATTCGTAATTAGACTCATCCGTACCCATAATGTGCTGAAACCAAGCATGTGCCATTTCATGAGCCGTTACTCCTACTAGACTACCGTATTTTCTTTTTCCAGTAATCAAAGTACACATGGCATATTCCATACCTCCGTCACCTCCTTGAATAATCGAGTACTGCGGATAAGGATAAGGACCAATATGCGCTTCGAAAAATTGCATTAACTCGATTGCCTTTGGTTGTAAGCGTTTCCAATTGGCAACGATCTCTGGATCATTTTTATAATAAAAATGCATCGTCTGTTGATTTCCAAATGGTAAGGTATCGTGAATATAATCTGGGTCTGCTGCCCAAGCAAAATCATGAATATGTTCGCCTTTAAAATGCCATGTTTTTAATTTAGAACTATCTGAAATATTTTCTTTTTGAAGCACACCAGTACCTCCTACTATATAATCAGCATCTAGGGTAATTTTCACGTCGTAACTTCCGAATGGACTATAGAATTCTCTACCGATGTAAGGATTTGCATGCCAACCTCGCTCGTCAAAAGCTGCTATTTTTGGAAACCACTGTACCATCGAATAGGCAACTCCTTCTTTATTGTCTCTACCAGATCTTCTAATTTGTTGTGGTACTTGTCCCTTAAAATCTAAGTTAAACGTAACTGTTTCATGCGGTAAAATATATTCTTTTAAATCTACCTCTGCAATCGTACCATTGACTACTACGTCTAAAGATTGACCATTTAACTTAAAATTATCTACAGTAACAAAACCTATTTCCGAAGATTTCAATTTAGAAATACGATTCCCTACCCTCTTGTCTGCGTCTTTAATAGTTAACGAACGAACGTCCATCTCACTTCCCGGTTGGAAAGCATTGAAATACAAATGGAAAAATACGCGTTTTAAAGTATCCGGAGAGTTATTAGTGTATGCTAACTCTTGCTTTCCTTGATAGCGATGTTTCTTAACATCCAAACTCACTTCCATAATGTAGTTTGCTTCTTGTTGCCAATACCCAGAATTCGATTGACTAAATGCATTCAAACTAAAAAAAAGCAATGTGCTTGTTATGATTCTTCTGTAATTCATATTCTAAAAATAGAGCTTTCCATATAAAAACAAGTTGTTCTGTTTTAAGGTATTTCCGTAAAATTGCTAAAAATTGGATAGAACAGAAAAGGTGGTTCGAGCTTGGGTATAACAATACGCAGAGTTCGGTTTTAAAAAAATTGAAAACTGCTAAAAGTGGAAAAAACAATACAAAAGGATTCAATTTTGAATAATTGAATCCTTTTGTATTCTATAAATCACCTCTAAATATTATCCGAAGCGAACCACTCTGCAAAAGAAGTATCTGTCTCGGATAACCTTACCGAATGTAATTCTATTCCTTTTGGTAGCTTCCCTTCAATTTTATTAGCAAAATCGATAACCATATTTTCGCTAGTTGGTTGGTAGTCGGCCAAAATCACTGCGTGCCCTCTCTTTTGAAGCTCTTCTGCGATCTCTATATGCGGTGTATTTTTGTTAAAAATAGTAGCATGATCCCACACATCTACAATTTCTTCGTTTACGATCTTTTTTAAGTCTCCAAAATCGATAACCATACCATGTTTGACATTAGAAGCATCTAAAATTGGGCTTCCTATAACAGTAACACTTAATTTATAACTATGACCATGAACATTTTTACATTTGCCATCATAACCGTATAACGCATGTCCTGTTTCAAACTTAAACTGTTTGGTAATTCTAACTTTTGCCATTTTAAAAACTGTTAGCCATCGGCTTTTAAACCTTTGGCAAATTATTTTATACAAAATTAATAGCTAAGTACTACAAGCCAACGACTAATAGCTAATTATTTCCTAAACTTTTTTAAAGCTTCTTTAGTATGTGCTGACAAAACAAGTTTTCCTGATATTCTAGCCTTTTCTTTTAACAATACATCCCAATTTTCGGTCCCTACCCACAAACTTTCTTTTAAGGCTTTCATAGCTTCAGGATTATAATCCGATAATTTTTCTAGAAGTTCGGTAATGGCTTCATCCATACCCTCTGCATTATCAAACACTTGAGAGAAAAGACCTTTATATTTTGCCCAATACGCATTTTGCCAATGTGTGGCATCAATACTTAATTGACTCATAGCTGCAGTTCCTATTTTTCTAGTGACTGCAGGTTCTATTACAAATGGTCCAATACCGATACTGATTTCGCTTAATTTTATAGAAGCTGACTCTGTAGCAAATACGTAGTCACAAGCAGCTAATAAACCTACCCCTCCTCCAACGGTTTTTCCTTGAGCTCGACCAATAATCAATTTAGGGCATTTCCGCATCGCATTGATAATCTTAGCAAATCCCATAAAAAAACGCTCTCCTTCTTCTAGGTTAGTAATTGCCAAAAGTTCTGTTAAAGAAGCGCCTGCACAGAATGTTTTTTCTCCTTCTGATTGCAATAAAATAACTTGAGTATCTACATCTGCTGCCAACTGATCGATGCCCTTTGCTAACCGGTTCAATAAAGAGGACGGAAATGAATTACTTTGTGGATGCCCAAAAGTGATTTTACCAATACCTTGTTCGGAGGTGATTAGTAGTGTACCTAATTCTGGATTCATAATAAGTAGTTTGTTTGTACTTATCAAAGAAAAGCAAAAAGCAAAGTACCGTCAAATCTTTACCATGAAAAGATATAAAGTCGAAAATTTTACTGAATTCAAAAATTTAAAATTACGGGGGTGATATATTGTATTTCGAACCTAGTTAAGGGGAGGTAAATAACTGATATGACCTTTTTCCTTTTTATTAGTATCGCCTAAGATATATAATACCCTGAAGCTCGTCTCTAGGTTCTTTACTCAGTAGTAATACTAGTTAATCTATTTTTAAGAACATCATAAGCTGCTTGATCTTCTACCGAGAGAGGTAATCTATTTACATTTAACCAATTTGTTTCTTCTAATTGATCAGATGGTATCCTATGAAGTCTCTCTGTCCCATCGTCAAACAACATATACTTATGGGTGGCATTTCGAATCGCTCTATCGAAAGCCCCTCCATCTGTTTCTACTTCAGACAATACATATTCTTGAGAATTTGTATTGTCTCCCTCAAAAGTTGAAGCAAAGCTATTACTGTCATGAATGTTAGCATTTCCTGCTCCAGTTAATTCGGCTACCGTAGCGAAAATATCTACAGTTTCGATTAAACTTTCGTCTGTAGTACCGAACCTCGTAACCCCAGCACCAGAAACAATCATCGGCACGTTAATTCCTCCTTGATAGACAGAACCTTTAGCATTTCTGCGCCCATACTCTTGTGCTACTCCACCAGGTGTTCCATTATCCCCGACAAAAATAACAAGCGTATTATTTCGCGTATCCTCGTCCATACTATCTAACAATCTACCAATTTCATGATCCATAGACTCAATCATGGCAAAATAATAAGGTTGCTCGTTTGCATTGACGCTGGCCTGATCTGACGGCAAATCATCACGATCGTGTAAATCTAAAGGAGGTAAATGAAAAGGTGTATGTGGAGCATTGTGCGCTAACCACAAAAACCAAGGCTTGCCTTTGTCTTGTGCAGCAATCCAGTCTTTGGCTAAGTCTGTATATTTTGTAGTAATATAATCTGTGACATCCGTTTCTACCCCATTCGTGGTTAACTCCCAATCCGAATAGTCTGTCACTGCACCTCTTAAAGATCCTGCATAATACCCTACCCCAACATCATTGGGATGGTCCGCATCTCTCTCTAAATGCCACTTACCGACAACGGCTGTTTCATAATCAGAACCATCTC
>CALFUO010000135.1 GCA_937929895.1 uncultured Aquimarina sp. | reverse complement strand
CCGATGCCCGATGCCCGATGCCCGATGCCCGATGCCCGATGCCCGATGCCCGATGCCCGATGCCCGAGGCCCGATGCCCGATGCCCGATGCCCTATACCCGATGCCCTATACCAGTTTCCTTAAATACATCTGTACCACATTTTCTAGTCCTAGATACAAAGATTCACAAATCAGCGCATGTCCTATGGATACCTCTAAAAGATTAGGGATATTTTGTTTGAAGTATTCGATGTTGTCTAGCGAAAGGTCGTGACCTGCATTTATTTCTAGTTTGTTGGCAATGGCAACTTTTGCTGCTTCAATATAAGGAGCAATGGCCTGTTCTTTATTCGAACTAAAACCGCTAGCATAAGCTTCGGTATATAGCTCGATGCGATCAGCACCTGTTAGTTTTGCACCTTCGATCATTTCGGCTACTGGGTCTATAAAGATAGAAGTACGAATACCATTGTTTTTAAACTCGGTAATTACTTCAGATAAAAAATCCTTGTTTTTTATAGTGTCCCAACCAGCATTACTCGTAATATTAGTAATAGAGTCTGGAACTAAAGTAACCTGTGTAGGCTTTGTTTCTAATACCAAGTCAATAAATTTCGGAATAGGATTCCCCTCAATATTAAATTCAGTAGTCACCACTTTTGTTAAATCACGAGCATCGTTGTAGCGAATGTGACGTTCGTCAGGTCGAGGGTGAACAGTAATTCCTTGCCCACCAAATCGTTCGATATCAATAGCCGCTTGCACTACATTCGGCATGTCTCCACCACGTGCGTTACGCAACGTTGCAATTTTATTTATATTTACGCTAAGCTTAGTCATATTATTCTTTTGATAACTTCAAAAATACAAACAAAGCCGCCTTTATCCTTTAATCACTATTATGAATTTAGAATTAGTTAATGATATATCTCCTCTTTCACTTCAATCTAAGATCGAGGATGCTCAGCGAATATTTTCAGAATCGAATTTGCATTACATACCTGTGATCGATAATGAAAACTACTTGGGGTGTATTGCGGATTATGTGGTTGATGGTATTGAAGGAGATACGGAGATTCGTGATTTTGTGATGGATTTATCTAATTTTTATGGCAAAGAGGATATGAATGAGCAGGAAGTCTTCGAAATTATGGGAAGACACCGCACTAATATTTTACCCATATTATCTCAGAATAAAGGTGATTATTTGGGGTATTTAGAATTGAAGCACTTGTTAGCTTACTTCAGTAATATGCCTTTTATGAATGAACATGGTAATTTTATTGTAGTTCAAAAAGCACAGTCCGAACATTCTTTTAGTGAGGTAAGTCAAATTGTAGAATCGAATAACACAAAACTACTTAGTTTATACATATCAAGTTTCGAAAATGACATGATTCAGACTACCATAAAAATGGGGGATGGGGATTTCAATGCTATTGCTCAGACATTTCGTAGATATGGATACGATATTATTTCGGATCACTATGACGATGTGTTTTTAAACAATCTAAAAGAGCGTTCTCGTTACTTCGACCGATATTTAAATATTTAATCGAGAATTATGATTCCTTCTATGGTAATCTGAATTATTTTCCGCAATTTTCGGCTTCTTTAAATTAGGTTCTATTTTTAACACACGATATATGAAGGTCGGTATTTATGGGCAGTTTTATCATGAAAATTCGGGGCAATATATACAACAATTGCTCGATTTACTAGATGCTCGTTCAGTCGAAGTTGTTATCGAAAAACAGTTCTTAACGCTTATACAGAAACACGAGAGTATCAAAAAAGACTATTCCTTCTTTAGTACTTTTAAAGAATTAGATACTTCGTACGAATTGTTTTTTAGTATTGGGGGTGATGGTACCATTCTAAGAAGTATTACCTATGTTAGAGATTTAGGAATTCCTATAGTAGGAATCAATACCGGAAGATTAGGTTTTCTCGCAACCATAAGAAAAGAAGAATTAGAAGCATCCATAGAAAAGATTTTTGATAAAGACTACACGGTGAGCTCTAGGAGTGTATTAGAAGTTAATGCAGACAATGGATATGACTTCGATGGATTTCAGTATGCGTTGAATGAAGTTACTGTAAGTAGAAAGAATACAACTTCTATGATTACGGTACATACAAAGTTGAACGATGAGTTTTTGACCTCTTATTGGGCAGATGGGCTTATTGTTTCCTCGCCAACAGGTTCTACAGGTTATTCGTTGAGTTGTGGAGGGCCTATCATGATGCCACAAACTTCAAGCTTTTTACTAACACCAATCGCACCCCATAATCTAACGATGCGCCCTTTTGTAATTCCAGATAACTTTAAATTATCACTTACTATCTCTGGTAGAGAAGAAGAACATCTGGTTTCTTTGGATTCTAGGACACATACGATCCCTAATGATACAGAGATTGCGATAACTCGAGCAGGTTTTGAGATTAATATGGTAGTCTTACGAGAAGAAAGTTTTATAAAAACGCTTCGAAAGAAAATGTTTTGGGGAGAGGATAAGCGTAATTAGACAATAAATAGAAATAAAACCCAGTTGTTAAGTTTTAGTAATACGAATATGCTAAGTCATCAAAAAATCATTTTTCTATATTTGCGAACCTTAAAGCTATGTTAAAAAGAACTTTATTATATCTACTACTTATTAACAGTCTTGTGCTGATGTCTCAGACTTATGAAGTTGGTTTTACTCTCGGAGGAACCAATTTTGTAGGGGATGTGGGGAGTACACGCTTTGTGGATTTTAATGATGTTGGTTTTGGTTTTATTGCCAAATGGAATCGTAGTGATCGCCATTCATTTCGTTTTACAGCATCGTATTTACCGATTTCGGACAATGATGTAGATGGTAGGGGAAGCCGTAGAGAGTTTAGGCAATTTAATTTTAAAAACTCGATCAAAGAATTTTCTTTAGGATTAGAATTTACTTTTTGGGAATGGAACTTACATGAAGGAGACCAGCAGTTGACTCCTTATTTGTACACAGGGTTTACGTTAATAAATCATGGTGATTTGGCAAGAACACCTGCCGATAGAGGTTCTGTAGAAATAAAAGCTTTCGATAATGATTGGAATATGGCAATACCTGCTGTGATAGGTGTAAAGGCATCGCTTTTTGCAAAACTAGTTGTAGGTTTCGAAATAGGAGCGCGTTATGCTTTTACAGATAATTTAGATGGAAGTGAGCCAGAGAATTTAAATGTGCCTAATATACCAAATACGGTACCCTTAGATTTGTCTTTTGGTAATCCGAATAAAAATGACTGGTATTTTTATAATGCATTAACGTTAACGTACACCTTTGGTAGAAAACCTTGTTATTGTAAATTTTAACCCTGATCTCGAAAGTTTCTAAGAGAAAAGTTGAATGAAGAAGTAAAATGAGTGTTAAAGAGAAATTAAACGGAAATATTCCACAGCATATTGCCATCATTATGGATGGAAATGGAAGATGGGCTAAAAAGAAAGGTTTCATCCGAGTTTTTGGTCACGAGAATGGGTCTTCTACAGTAACTAAGATTGTAGATGCGGCAGTGGATGCAGGTGTTAAGTATTTGACATTATATGCTTTTTCTACAGAAAACTGGAGCCGACCAAAGTTAGAGGTAGAAGCTTTAATGTCACTATTAGTGAAATCTTTAAAAAAGGAATTACCAAAATTGCACAAAGAAAAAGTACGTCTTCATGCAATCGGAAATTTAGAGTCATTACCATCGAGGCCTTACAAAGAGCTTACTTCTGTAATGGAACAGACCAAAGATTATGATACCATGACATTGACTTTAGCACTTAGTTATGGTGCTAGAGAAGAATTGGTAAAAAGTGTCCAACAAATAGCCGATAGAATAAAAAAAGATTTAATTTCGCCACATTTAATTACAGAGGACGTTATTAAGGAGCATTTGTATACTCACGATATGCCAGATGTAGACCTTTTAATACGTACAAGTGGGGAGCAGCGTATTAGTAATTTTTTGCTTTGGCAGATTGCTTATGCTGAATTGTATTTTACGCCAGTATTATGGCCGGATTTTACATCAGAACACTTATACGAGGCCATTTTAGATTATCAACAAAGAGAACGAAGATTTGGAAAAACAAGCGAGCAACTTCAAGATAGCCCGATATAGACATATTACTACACTACTAGTCGCAATTTTACTATTTACATCTTTTCTTACTAGTGCCCAAGATATAGGTCTTGGTGATAGTAAGCGTTATGTTATTGGTAGTATCGAAGTAAAAGGGAATACTACTTATAATAAAAAGACGATTGTTACCTATACGGGTCTTCGTGAAGGTCAAGTGGTTTATATGCCTGGAGACGAAATCAGTAAGGCAATTAAAAAACTATGGGATCTAAGTCTGTTTAGTGACGTTAATTTGTATTTAGCTAGAGTAGAAGACAATAATGTAGCACATTTAGAATTAGAGGTTACTCAGGTGCCTGTATTAAAAGATGTGCGTATTGAAGGTGTTCGAAAATCGAAGAGTAAACAATTTATAGAAGACAACGAACTTACCGAAGGTACTAAGGTTACTGAGAATTTAATCACTACTACGAAAAACTACATCCGCAATAAATATCGTAAAAGTGGATATTTAAACACCAAGGTGCTTGTTAATGTTTCTGAAGCTAAGGATTCGGTTGATAATAATAAGGTAAACATGATTGTTCGTGTAGATAAAGGGCAACGTGTTAAAATTGATAGTATTTCAGTTATTGGTAACGATAAAATTTCTGATGCTTCTATTCGTAAATATCTAAAGAAGACAAAGAAGAAAAACTTTTTCCGTATTTGGAAACGTTCGAAGTATATCGAATCTGAATATAAAGATGGTAAGGAAAAAGTTATCGAAAAATATAAGGAAAAAGGATATCGTGATGCCCGTATTATTAGTGATACAATCTATAAGGGAGACAAAAATATAGCATTACAATTAAAAGTAGAGGAAGGAAATAGATACTACTTTAGAAATATTAGTTTCTTAGGAAACAGCGTTTTTAGTGACTATGACTTACAGAAAAAATTAGTTCTTAAAAAAGGAGACGTATATAATGGTGTTTTATTAAAGAAAAGAATAGCAGACGATACAAGACCAGATGGCGATGATATTACTAATATGTATCAAAACAATGGGTATTTCTTTTCACGTGTCCAGCCTGTAGAAACAAAGGTAGAAAATGATAGTATTGATTTCGAAATTCGAATAGTAGAAGGAAAATTAGCACACTTTAATAATATTACAGTGGTTGGTAACAATAGAACGAACGATCATGTTATCTTCCGAAATATTAGAACAAGGCCAGGAGGTGTTTATAGTAAAGAAAAAATCGTACGTTCTTTACGTGAGTTAGGGCAAACTCAATTCTTCGATCAAGAGCAATTAAATCCTAATATTCAAAATGTAGATCCGAATGCAGGTACTTTAGATGTAGAATATTCTTTAGTTGAAAAAGGGTCTAGTCAATTCGAATTACAAGGAGGTTTTGGAGGAACTGGATTTATCGGAACATTAGGATTACGTTTTAATAACTTCTCTATTAAAAATATTTTCAACGGGAAGTCATATACGCCACTACCTTCGGGAGATGGACAAAGTTTGGCATTAAGAGCCCAGGCAAGTCAGTCGTTTAGAACGTATAGTATTTCGTTTACAGAACCTTGGTTAGGAGGTAAGAAACCTTTCTCTCTGTCAGTTTCTTTTTCTCATACAAAACAATTCAGAACTGATTTTAGTGGAGCGGGAAGAGTACGAGTAGATAAAGATCAAAGTTTCTTATTGACTGGTGGTAGTGTAGGTATTGCCAAACGTTTAAGATGGCCGGATGACTATTTTACAGTATCACATACGTTAACAGGGCGTCATTATAATTTACAAAATTTTGGTTCGTCGTTGTTTACATTTCCAAATGGAGAGGCAAATGACCTTACCTATACTTTTGGTTTAACAAGGGACAATACATCGATTAGTCCAATTTTCCCAACAGGCGGGTCGAAGTGGTCTTTGTCATTTAAGACATCATTACCTTACTCTGCATTTGGAGGTACTGATTGGAAAGCACTTGCTGAAGAGAGAAATAATATTGATATTAGGAGAAGTACAGGTGAATTTAATCAAGCAGATACCGATAGAATTTCTGAAATTGATCAGGAAAGATTTAGATTTTTAGAATATTATAAGCTTAAATTCTCTGGAGATTGGTACACACAATTACCTAAAAAGTTTGTGTTTAAATCTTCATTCAGTATGGGATTCTTAGGAGCTTACAATCAAGACAGGGGATTAATTCCATTCGAGAGATTTAGGCTTGGAGGAAGTGGATTAGGAGGAAATGTAGGACTAGCATCGATAGAAAATGTAGCATTGCGTGGATATCCAGATGCAAGTATTACTTCGTTAGCAAGAGACATTACACGATCAAATGTTGTGACAGATGGTGGGTCGACAATTTTTAATAAATATTCATTAGAATTGCGTTATCCAATTAGTTTAAAACCTGCAGCTACAATTTACGGATTAGGATTTATTGAAGGAGGAGCAGCTTATGACAATTTTAAGCAATTTAATCCGTTTCAATTAAACCGTTCAGCGGGACTTGGAATTCGTATATTTATGCCCGCCTTCGGTCTGTTAGGGATCGATTTTGGTCATGGTTTCGATCCAGTTCCAGGAGGAACGGAGAAAAATGGATGGGAGACACATTTCATTCTCGGGCAGCAATTCTAAAATTGTGGCACGATTATTTCAATACATAAAAGAGATAAGATGCGAACAAAAATCTTAGTTAGTATTGCGTTACTATTGGGCTTAATTAGTACCGCACAAAAAGGAGCAAGAGTAGGATATATCGATATGGATTATATTTTAGAAAATGTTCCTGAATTTAATGAGGCAAGTGCCGAATTAGACAAGCGTGTTGAAAAATGGCGCCAAGAAGTAGAATTAAAGTTAAGTGCTATTGAAGATGAAAAAATAGCTTTGGCAAACGAGAAGGTATTGCTAACTAAGGAACTTATAGAAGAACGAGAAGAGGATATTTATTATAAAGAAAAAGAAGTGTTGGATTATCAACATAATCGTTTTGGTCCAAAAGGGGATTTAGTAAGGTATAAACAAACCTTAATTCAACCAGTACAAGATCAGGTTTTTAATGCGATTCAGGAAATAGCCAAGTTAAAAAAGTTTGATTTTGTATTTGATAAATCCTCAGACGAGTCAATGCTATTTACAGCAGATCGTTATGATATCAGCGATTTAGTACTTAGAAACATTACTAGGGCAGCTAAACGAAAGCAAGTTTCGACCAAAGCAGAAAAGTCTAGAATCGAAAAAGAAGAAAAGAATACCCTAGCTCAGGACAAAGAGCTACAAGAAAGACAAAAAGCCTTAGAGGCTAAAAAAGCCGAAAGAGAAGCTTTAATAGAGAAGAAAAGAAAAGATCGCGAAGCGTTACGTCAAAAGAAAATTGCTGAATACGAGGCAAGAAGGAAACAATTGTTAGAGATTCGTCAACGTAAAAAAGACTCTTTAGAGGCTTTGAAAAAGAACAAATAATAAAAATTTAGAATTTAATACAGACAAATAATGAAAAACGTTAAATCACTATTTATTGCAGCAGCTTTATTTTTTGGAATTTCTGCGGGAGTACAGGCTCAAAGTAAAGTTGCCCATATTGCTTCTCAAGATCTGATTACGCAAATGCCTGCTTATAAAAGTGCAATGGGCGAATTAGAAAGATTACAGAAGACTTATGATGCGGAATTCAAAAACATGATGACAGAGTTGCAAAAAACAATGCAACGCTACGATGCTGAAGCCGCTACTAAAACGCAAGAAGAAAATGAAAAAAGAGTTGTCGAAGTTCAAAAGACAGAAAAGACAATTTCTGAGTACCGTGCAAATGCTGTAAAAGAATTACAAAAGAAAGAAATCGACTTATTAAAGCCAGTTATGGAGAGTGCTCGTCAAGCAGTACAAGAAGTAGCTAGATCTAAAGGATTCGAATTTGTTTTAGATTCTAATCCAGGTGCAGGTGTTATTATGGCAGATGGTTACGATTTAATGAACGATGTAAAAACAAAATTAGGTATTCAATAGAAAGCATAATTTAGAGTAATTATTAAAAAGCTGTTTCTTAACTGAAGCAGCTTTTTTTATTTTCGCATTATGACTAACAAACAGCCTATTGGGGTTTTCGATTCGGGAATCGGTGGTACTACCATTTTAAAGGAGCTTATCAAAGAGTTACCTAACGAAGATTTTATCTATTATGCTGATACGATTAACGCCCCTTATGGAGAAAAGTCTAAAGAAGAGATTATAGCTCTTTGTGTTAAGAATGTTAATTGGTTACTCAATAAAGGCTGTAAGTTGATTGTAGTGGCTTGTAATACAGCTACAACTAATGCTATTTCATATTTACGAGAGCATTACGATGTACCCTTTATAGGTATAGAACCAGCAATAAAACCAGCAGCATTACATTCGAAAACACAAAACATAGGTGTCTTGGCGACAAAAGGAACGCTTTCTAGCCCTCTATTTCATAAAACCATGAAAACCCACGCTTCTGATGTTAAAATCCACGAGGTGATAGGAAAAGGGCTTGTACGGCATATGGAGCAAGGAGACTTCGATAGTTTAACTCTTCGTAATCTTTTAAATAGTTACGTTTCTCCGTTATTAGAAAAACAAATTGATTTTTTGGTATTAGGCTGTACTCATTATCCTTATCTAATACCGTTGCTAAAAGAGATGCTCCCATCAGAAGTATTAATCATTGATTCTGGTTTAGCGGTAGCAAAACAGACTTCTAGAATTCTTAAAAAAGAAGTTTTAAAGTGTCAAAATGATAATTCAATTGGTAAAATTTGTTTTTTTGGAAATGGTACTACGGAATTATTGAAAATAATTCAAAAAACGCATTTTATCGATTATAAAACTCTTTTAATCGATAATTAGTCTAAAATAAGTATTATTCATTTCGTTTAAATACGTTTATTTTAGTTATATTGCAGTGTAATCGAGAAGATTATGCCCTTTTAACCTAAATCTTGTAATCTATGAAATCAGTATTATTAGCAATTTTCGCTTTAATGGGAATGGCTACCTACGCAAGCGAAGCAAAGGTGGATGTGTTAGAGTTAACAGATGTTTTTACAAATGATGAATTAATATTGAAAGAAAAGTTAGAGAGCAATGAAAACCTACTTAAAGAGAAAATAATAGAAATTAATAATCAAGTGGCTTTCGAATACTATTATACCATGGATTGGTTGTACGAGGAAACACCATTTATTTACAAATTAGAAGTTTTAGTGTAATAATAGTTTTAGTGTAATAATAGTTTTATTTCATTGAGTTTTAGTAATTGTTTTGTTTAGTTATTGAAAAGGCTGCCTTTAATTAGGTAGCCTTTTTGATTTTTTACAGGTTCTAGATAAAACTTTCTTAATATGTTGTAGCGTTTCCGTTTCCTAAACTAAATTTGCATTTCAATTTTGATGATTATGAGTGAATTCACAATAAAGCCGGTTTCTACTTCTCATGCAAGTATTTTAAAGTTCGAAGCCAATCAATTTATTACGCAACATATTAGCTACGAGTTCGAGAATATAGAAGAAGCAAAGATTTCACCTTTAGCGCAACAATTATTTCATCTACCTTTCGTAAAACAAGTTTTTATAGCTCAAAACTTTGTAGCAATCAACAAATACGATATTGTTGAATGGAATGATGTACAGGACGAAGTAGCAGAGCAAATTGCAGCATATTTAAATTCAGGAGCACCTGTAGTTCAAGTAGAAGGTAATACGAGTAAAAAGGTGCCAGCAACTGTTTATGCAGAAAGTACTCCTAACCCAGGGGTTTTGAAATTTGTAGCGAACAAAAAGTTAGTGTTACAAAGTGTCGAGTTTAAGAATATAGATGAGTCTAAACAAGCTCCACTGGTAATGGAGTTATTTAAATTTCCTTTTGTAAAAGAAGTTTTTTTAGATGATAACTATGTTTCTGTAACAAAGTATGATTATGTCGAGTGGGAAGATATCACACAAGAGTTACGAGAATTTATTAGGACGTATTTAGAGGAAGCTAAACCTATTTTAAATAAGAACTACCAAAAAGAAAGTGGTAACACCTCAGAAGTAGGTCAAAGTAGTGCTAGTGTAGAGAATTTAGACGATGTCTCGAAACGTATTGTAGAGATCATTGACGAATATATAAAACCTGCAGTCGCAAGTGATGGTGGAAATATTCAATTTATTACTTACGACGAAACTAGTCAAAAGGTTGAAGTGCTATTACAGGGCGCATGTAGTGGATGTCCTTCTTCTACATTTACATTGAAAAATGGTATCGAAAATATGCTGAAAGAAATGTTACCAGGTAAGGTTACAACTGTAGAAGCTATTAATGGTTAATAAATAGTATAAATTACTGTTTAAATATTCTTTTAAAAGGGCTTAAACTCTAGAGTTTAAGCCCTTTTTTAACAGGTAACAAGATTTATGTTTTTAAAGCTTTGTGTTTGATGTAACTGATTGATTTTAAATTTTTTAAAAATTTTACTAGGAACATTGTAAATTTTTAATACCTTTATTCAAACGATTTCGAAATCATATTATTTTAACACAAATCATTATGGCAGTATTAAAAGTAATAGAAGTATTATCGAACTCTTCTAAGAGTTGGGAAGATGCAACTAAAAAAGCGGTAAAGCACGCTTCGAAATCAGTTAAAAATATCAAATCGGTATACGTCAACGAGCAAAGCGCTCAAGTAAATGATGAGGGTGAGGTTACAGAGTTTCGTGTAAACGTAAAAATCACATTTGAAGTCAAATAAAGTTTAAACTAGTAAGTAGTAATTTGTTTTTTTCATTTTTACGCACGGCGAGAGCCGTGCGTTTTTGATATATAATAGTTCTTATTTGAATTTGCCTTAAAAGAAAAAGATGACTTTTGGAATTTTACAAATCAGGAAAAATTAGCAAAGCAGTAGCTACGTTAGTTTTTATGTTAAAGTAAAATTTTAAAAGACGATTTTTAATTCGGTAAATTCAATTAAGAAATGGTATTGCATATCTAATCGACTCCTTATTAGATAGTAACAGTTATTTTATAAATTTTAAAATTGTTTAAGTTGTTGATTTTGAGTACTTTGTTTTTAAAATAATGAGGTATGAAAAATGTTTGTGTATTACTGTTTTTAATTTTTATTAAAGTTGCTGCTCAGAAACAACCACAGGTATTAAATAATCTTACTGTGAAAAATGGAATCACTACAGAACAGGTAGAGATGATTTTTAGCCATTTACAAGAAGTACCAAATCATTCGAATATTTCGATTGCTTTAGTAAAAGAAAATACAACACAGTATTATGGGGTTTACAAAGAAGATAATCGATTGACAACAATCGCAAATAAAAATACGGTATACGAGATAGGTTCTTTAACAAAGCTATTTACCAGTAATATTCTGGCTCAACTATTTATAGATCGAAAAATACAACGACTAAATGGTTCCATAAATAAGTACTATAAGAGATCTTTTGCAAACCACGAATTCATTTCTTTTTTGTCCCTAGCAAATCATACATCAGGTCTACCTACGATGCCTTCTAATTTACGATTAAGTAAGAATAGAGATCTAAATCCGTTTAAGTCTTATGATAAATATGCGTTTTACGATTATATCTATAAGGGAATGAGATTCGAATATACACCACGAACACACATGTGGTACTCGCATATAGGTACTGCTTTGTTAGGTATTACACTTTGTAAGGTTGAGCAAAAGTCTTATGAAACATTGTTACAGGAATATGTGTTAAACCCTTTAGAGATGAGTAATACAAGCACAGTAAGAAGTAATGTACAAGAAAAGTTAGTACAAGGATTGAATGCCAAAGGAAAGCCAGTACCTAATTGGGATTTCAATGTTTTCGTTTCTTCGGGAGGAATATTATCTAGTACAGCTGATTTGTCTCGATTTGTGAAATCTCAATTTGTAAATGCTTCTAAAGCTAGCTTGATGACACACGAAATTACATATCAAGACGATCAAAAGGCTGTCGGTTTGGGATGGATGTATTCGACTAAAAGCGGTA
>CALFUO010000134.1 GCA_937929895.1 uncultured Aquimarina sp. | reverse complement strand
AGTGTTTACAGTTGATTTTTTAGTTCTTTTTACGCTATAATCTTTTCCGATTTTTAGTGCATAAATATGATCGGTACCTAAATCTGGAGAGAAAATAGACTTTCCATCAGGACTAAAATTACTCGAGTGCATATGCGACGCTTTTTGTCTCCCTTTTACAACACTGCTTCCAGTATAGTAAAATGTCTGAGGGTTCGAACGTAATTTTCCATTTGAATACGGGTGAAATACGCTGACGCTAGATTTACGATAATTGGAAACAGCAACGAGACTATCGTTTTTAGCAATGGCTACGTGACAAGGACTTTCTCCCTTTACTCCCAAATCTTGTAGAAATGATAATTCCTTTTTTATAGGATCGAAGCTGTAAACCCCAATCTTACCCTCTTTTTTCGCTCCAAAATCGTGTGCACAATACAAGAACTTCCCGTTTTTAGTCAATTCGAAATAGCCAGAATTAGGTAAATCTTTTAGACTACTAACTTCTATAGTTTTACCATTTTCGAATTTGTAGATATGTATGGCTTCTCCTTTATCTCCTTCAACATACGAACCAACGAACAAGAGTGTTTCTTTAGTTTGCGAATAAAAAAATGAGCAGTAACTGAAAATGATCGTAAAAAGAAGCAATCTCATAGATAGTTTTTTGTGAAGATATTAAAATTCTACCCTTTTGGGTAAGAGTGTTTTTGTTGGCTTTTATTTAATTGCTACTGAAATTTTATGGTTTAATTTTAGGTTATACCATTTCCTATACGAATTTACCTTAAAGAAAAATGATGAATTTAGGAATTATACAAGTCAGAAAAAATAAGCATAGTACGTACTACGGTTCTTTTTTATGCCGATGTAGAATTTCTAAAGGCGCATTTTAATTTGGTGAATTCATATGTGGAATGGTATTGCGTTCTATCGGACTAATACAATGGAGTCCACTTAAATATTGAGCTTTTCGAAGTTCATAGTTTTTTATCCAGAGCTACTTTACTTTTTTAAAGTTGGGGGTGAATCTTTGTAATTGGCTGTAACGCTATTTTAGGGTGAGATATTTTAGATAAAAAAAGATCCCTTAACATGTTATTGTTAAGGGATCTTTTATATCCTTGAAAAAGGTTTGAATCTTAATTCTTATAACCAGTCTCATTCAATAAATAAGATTTCAGTTCATCATATGTAGAAATGGAAGTATATGATTTCTCTTTATCCATCACTTCTTCAATTTGTGGAGGAATAGCAACACCATGTCCTAAAGTCTCTTCGACAACAGGTAGGAACTTAACGGGGTGAGCAGTTTCTAAGAAAATACCGTATTCGTTTTCAGATAAACCGTATTCTTTTAAACCTAAATACCCTACAGCTCCATGTGGATCTGCTATATATCCATTACCAGCCTTAATTTCTTTCATCGCTTCGCGAGTAGCATCGTCATTAAAACTATAAGATGAGAAGTCTTTTTTTAAATCTTCGAAGCTATTGTCAAATAACTGTTGGATACGGATAAAGTTACTAGGGTTTCCTACATCCATGGCATTCGAAATGGTAGCTGTAGAAGGTTTTGGTTCGTACTTACCAGTCTCTAAATAGTTAACTACAGTATCATTTACATTTACGGCAGCCACAAAATGCTTAACAGGTAAACCTAATTTATTAGCAACGATACCGGCACAAATGTTCCCGAAGTTTCCACTAGGGACAGAGAACACAATCTCTTTTCCTAATTTCTTAGTTTGTTGGTAAGCAAATAAGAAATAGAATAATTGAGGCATCCAACGTGCAACATTTATAGAGTTTGCAGAGGTTAATGGTCTAACATCAGTGATTTCACCATCTAAGAAAGCTGATTTTACCATGTCTTGACAATCGTCAAAAACACCATCAACACGTAACGCTTTAATATTTTGGCCAAGCGTCGTTAATTGACGCTCTTGAATATCACTTACTTTTCCGTTAGGGTATAAAATAACAACATCTACACCTTTTACACCCAAGAAACCACGAGCAACCGCTCCACCAGTATCTCCAGAGGTGGCTACTAAAACAGTGACATGTCCGTCGTTATCCTTGTTAAAGTATCCTAGACAACGCGCCATAAAACGAGCTCCAACGTCTTTAAAAGCCATGGTAGGTCCGTGGAATAACTCTAGAGTTCCAATATTATCTGTGATAGGTTCTATTGGAAAATCAAAGCTTAACACATCAGCTAAGATTTCTTTTAAGTCCACTTCAGGGATTTCATCACCAACAAATTGTTTAATCGCTTCGTAAGCGATTTCCACCTTGTCCATATTTTCGATATTCTCGAAAAATGAAGCAGGAAGTGGAGTGATACTTTCAGGAAAATATAACCCACGATCAGGAGCTAAACCTTTAACTACGGCTTCAGCGTAAGATACATTTGGTGCTTGTTTGTTAAGACTGTAGAATTGCATTGTATTCTTTTTTAGAGAAAAGAAAATAGAGAATAGAAAAGAGATTTTATCAATTTAGGCTTAAACAAGTCTATGTTCTCTTATCTATGTTCTCTTTTCTTAAGATAATACTGCTGTAAACTCGATTTCAACGAAAATTTCAGGGTCGATTAATTTTGAAACTTCAACCAATACTAATGCTGGTTTGATGTCTTTAAAATAAGAACCGTGTACCGTTCCGATGGTTTCCCATTGAGAAATATCAGTAGTATAAATACGAGAACGAACGATGTCTTTAAGACCACTTCCGTTTTCTTCTAATACTTTTTTTACTAATTCGATGATACCCTTAGTTTGCTCCTCCATAGTTGCTCCAGCACATGTTGTACCAGAAACTTCAATGGTATTTCCGATTTTTACCGCACGGCAATACCCTAATTTATCTTCCCAAGGTGATCCTGATGATATGTTTTGTCTCATTTTGTTTATTTAGTAAAGAGTACAAAGTACTAAGTACAAAGACTCATCATTTTTATTCTTATTTGTTTGTCATCCTCGCGGAGGCGGGGATCTCCTAATTTGTAGACTTACACTTCAAGTAGTCATGAAAATGTTCTCTCTAGTGAGGAGATTCCCGCCTTCTCGGGAATGACGTCTATATTTTTATGTCTTGAATCCTGACTCTATGAGTCCTGTTTCTACATTCTAATAGTGAAGTGGTCTCAAATCTCAATTCTAATATCTAATCAAGAATTTTAACTCCCTCCTCATTTATCGGTGCTACATGGATATCAAAAGAGATACCTGTTGGCTCGAAAATGGTTTTCATG
>CALFUO010000133.1 GCA_937929895.1 uncultured Aquimarina sp. | reverse complement strand
AATATTGTCAAGAAAATGGCACTAGGAATGCTGGCTAACGAAGAAACATTTAGGAAAAGTAAAACTAAAAAAATGAAAAAAGCACTGATTGATGATAACTACAGAGAATTACTCCTGAAAATTTAAAAGCGTTTGCCCTGCTAATGCCAGTACTTTCAATGAGTAAATAATCAAAGCGGTTTTCTTTCGCTAAACGCTTTACTTCGACCATTAAGTCTTCGCGAAGTGTACAACAAATACATCCATTACTCATTTCTACCAATTTCTCTTCGGTACGAGATAAAGTATTTTCGCTCTTTATTAATTCTGCGTCTACATTTACTTCACTCATATCATTTACAATAACGGCAACTTTTAAGCCTTCTTTATTGTGAAGTACATGGTTAAGTAGTGTAGTTTTTCCTGCTCCTAAAAATCCGCTTAAAACCGTAACAGGAAGTTTTTTATTTGTAGTCATATCTTGTTCCATTTGTATTATTCCATGCCTTCAATAAATTGAAGTTTCTGTTCTTGTAAATCTATTTCTCTGTAAAAACAGGCCTTACGATGATTACCTGTTTTTCCGTAAGTATGGCAAACTCCATTGCCAACTAATGTAACTTGGTATACCAAAGCATCTTGGTCACAATCAATAAAAATTTTATCAATCTTTAACCAGTCCCCAGAGGTTTCTCCTTTTACCCAAAGGACATTACGCGAGGTACTCCAAAACGTAGCCATTTTAGTTTCAAGCGTTTTTTCAAAAGCTTCCTTATTTACTGAAGCTAACATTAATAGTTGTCCAGTAGAAGTCTCTTGTACAGCACAAGGTAATAAACCCCCTCTTTTTTCAAATTGAGGAGTTAGTTTAAGCCCTTCTTCTAATTCAACAATATTGCTAGAGATTTCTTTGTTCAAAATGAAATTTATTGTGTGATACCTAATGGTAAAAGTAATAAAACAAATCACAAATGCAACATTGTTGCATTTGTGATTTGTTTTTGATATAACTTTGACAGGGAAAAATATGTGTTAACAAAAACAAATGAGTAATATAAAAATAGGAGTAGTCACCGTATCAGATAGAGCTAGTAAAGGAATTTATGAAGATATCTCCGGAAAGGAGATCATTAAAGTAATGGAAGAATACCTTATTTCTGAGTGGGAGCCCGTTTACGAAGTAATTCCAGATGAGCAATATATTATTGAGGAAACCTTAATTAAAATGAGTGATGAAGAAGGTTGTTGTTTGATTTTTACCACAGGGGGAACAGGGCCAGCACCTAGAGATGTTACACCAGAAGCGACTGAAAATGTATGTCACAAAATGATGCCAGGTTTTGGAGAATTAATGCGACAAGAAAGCTTGAAGTATGTGCCAACAGCTATTTTATCGAGACAAACAGCGGGTATTCGAAACAAAGCCTTAATTGTGAATCTTCCCGGAAAACCAAAGTCTATTCGAGAATGCATTCAAGCAGTATTTCCTGCAATTCCTTATTGTGTAGAATTAGCTGAGGGGCCTATCCTAGATACTAATGATAAAAATATAAAGGTATTTCGACCTAAGAAGAAGTAGTAACTAAGGATGACTTAGAATGAGAATATGTCATCTCGAGTGATTTTTCGAAATGAAATGTAGAAAAATAGTATCGAGAGATCAGTGAAAGTACATTTCGATACAATTTCATTTCGTTCCTCTACATGAAATCACTCAATGTGACAGGATACATTTTTATAACTGAACTTAAGTGTTAAAAGTAAAAAGAGCTCTAAAAATAAGAGCTCTTTCTTTTTATAAGTTCGAGTAGTCCAATAAATAGTAGACTAACACCGAATAGAGGAAAAACGATTCCTAGTAATCCGATTAAGATTACCAAACCTATTCCTACTTTAAAGTTTTTAGGACTTTCGGGAACTCCCCAACTTCTTCCTTGAAAAGAAATCAAACCAGCAATACTAATAACAGAAAGTGCTATCGCTACCAGAAGCATTAAGGCAAAATTCCAACTACCTAATTGACCTTGGTGGAAAGCCATTAGCCAAAGGCGAGCTTGCATTAAAATTCCAATATCACTCCAGCCTAAAGACATCAATTGTTTTCCAGAATATTGATCGAAATGGATTTTTTGCATTTGATCAAAATCGAACGTACTATTCGAAATACTAAATGGAGCTTTAGGATGCTTAGGAAAATCGATAGTTGTTTTTCCTAAAAGATTTGCTTGTGAGGCAGTGGCAACCATTTGATCAATTGAGATCTTATTAGGTTGAGGTTTTGAGAAAGCACCAACTCCGAACCATTCCTTAGGGAAACCAGTATTCGTAATTTTTTGTACTGTTTTAAAGTTTTCTCCAAATACATCAGTCCATGGTAATCCGCCAGCTAAGGTTAGTAATAGGAGTAATGAAAACCAAAACCCACCAACAGCATGAATATCTCTCCATAAAATACGTCTGCTTAATTTAGTGCGTATTCTAAAGATACTTTTCCAATCTCCCTTGCTCATTGGGAAGAATATATAGATTCCTGTGATAATCAATACGACCATCCAACTCGCAACCAGTTCGACGATTTTGGTGCCGAATTTACCTGTTAGTAATTCCCCATGAAGCTTTCTGACCTTGTACATCCAAGTGCCTTTGGGCGTAAATTTCCCTTTGACTTCACCAGTATATGGATTTACAAAAACCATTTTTTTATGGCTAAATTTCCCCCAAACAAAAGCAGTCGCTTCATCTGTGGTTGGCAACTCCATACTGTTCGGAGCTTTTCCTTTCATATGGGTTGCAGCAATTTCAAACTGTTTATCAAAAGAAAGTTTCTCTTGTTCTAGAGTTTCAATTTTGGACACTTTAGCTCTAGCAGGTAATTCAACTTTATTCTTAAATAAATAAATTCCCCCTGTAGTTGCTAGTAACAGAATGAAAGGCATAGCAATAATCCCACCGATTACATGCCAGCGCCATATCCATTGATTTAGTTTTTTTGAATCCATTTTTAAAGGATGTTAAGGTAATCATACCTCGACTTCGCTCGGTGTTCAAATACGTCACGAACCTTGAGTGAAGCCGAAGGGTGAATTAGAAGTTATATTTCATTCCAACATGAAAAGCACGTGGATTTCCTACTGTATAGCTATTTTGATTACTATTTAAATTATAAGAAACTCTATTAGCGTATAGGGTGTCAAACATATTTAACAGATGCATCCAGATTTCAACTTTTTTGTACGAATACGATGCCTGAAAGTTGAAAATATTGTGACCAGAATACGTTTCGGTTCCTGTTCTATTACCATTTTCATCCTTTACACCACCTTCAAAACTAGTATTGTAAGCCCCTATTAATTCGTGTTCAAACCTAAAGCTAAGACCATTTCCGGGTGTAAAGGTGATTTTAGAAGTTCCAACAAGGTTAGGAGCTGTTTCACGATCTGTATCACTGAAATCCTTGAATTCAGATACTAAACCTCTTCTTGGGTTAGCTCTTTGTAGAATAGTTGTAAATTTTTCATATCTATGTTTGGCATAACTTCCATTATGAGTTATCTCTATTTGTGGAATTGGTTTGTAAGAAACACCATATTCAATACCATAAGAAGATGTTTCTCCTGCATTGGTACTGAAAAATGCATCTTGGTTTTCCTCACTTCTAATAGATACTAATGTGTTTTTACCATCCAGTTTATATAAAGCAACATCTAATTTAAGGTTGTCTAAAGGTTTAAAATACGTTCCTATTTCGTAGTTATTGTAGTCACTAGGCTTTAGACTTAAATTTTCGTCTCTATTTCTATATAATGTAGATGCTTGTGGAGGGGTAAAGCCTTGTGAAAAATTAGCATAAACACCAGAAACATTTGAAAAGTTATAGTTAACTCCAATCTTTGGAGCAAAATTTCTCCAAATATCAGTCCTGTTAGCTAATGCATTTTCGTCATTCTTTCTATTATCAAAATCGTATTGAAAATAATCAAAACGACCTCCTGCTGTAATCTTTAATTTTTCAATTGGATTAATTTCAAATTGAGCATAACCTGCATAATTGTATATGTCAGCTAAATAATTTAATATGAAATCTGCGTTATTAATACTAAAGTCAATATTTTTTCCTGTTGAAGGATCTACAGTAACACTTGTAGTTTCTGCAATATAATCTTGTTCGGTTAGGTCTAAACTACCTCCAAGAATAAGTCTAGAGTTTATAGAAGGAATTTTTAATTGGTGTTGTATGTTTCCAAAATAACTTTTGAAAGTATTATTGTTTACCTCACCTGTTCCTACACCTGTTAATTGCCCATTTACTCGTGTCTGACGAACTCTAAAAGAAGGATTTTGTTGCATTACATTATCTCTGTAAATCGCACTGAAAGAGGTTTTGTTGTTATTATCCCATTTCTGTTCCCAAGTAGCTCTAACTCTATGTGATTCAGCATCACGATTGGTAAATGTTTGATTACTTTGGAAGTTTCTAGAGTTGTAATTTGTTTCTCCAACAGAACCCGCCATATCTGTTAAAAAATCAGATCCGCTATACATTACTGTTAATCTCGCTCCTTTTAAAGGTTTGAAAACCGTTTTTACTTTTAAAGCGTACTTCTCATAATCGCTATGCTCGAAAGGCCCATTATTTCTTTGGTTGAATTGAGAAGCAATGTAAATACCAAATTTATCAGTTACTTGCTTTCCTAAATCGAAACCAACTCCAGAGTAGCCTAATTCATTAGCTTGAAAAGAGACATGACCCGAAAGTTTTTTAGTAGGGTCTTTTGTGATAAAGTTAAAAGAACCTCCAATAGCATCACTACCGTAGATACTTGCATTAGGGCCACGTAATACCTCTACACGCTGGTGAGAAACTGTGTTTAATTCTAATAAGGCATTGTGATTAAAAATAGCTGTCGGACGAATTGGTAATTCATCTTCTAAGAATAGGAATAAGGGTTTCGTAGATATAGGAGAACGAACGGCAGTGAAATGTTGTTCATTACTGCTACCTCTAGAAGTTGATAAGTATACCCCAGGCGTATCGTTTACTAACTGATCGATTCCAAAAGCTTTGGTTTGTGCAATTTTAGCAGAATCGATTACAGCGATTGCTGCAGGTACTTCATTTCTTTGTTGTTTTTCTCTACTTGCAGAGATTACAACTTCGTTTAAGTTGTTTTTTTCTTGCGCAAAAGTTTGAATACTAGCAATTGAAAATAATGCTAGTAATAGAATTCTAAAATAATTTTTCATTATAATATAGTGTATAGATAGCCCGTTTATAGTTAATTGACTATACGTTGTAGGGGTTTCTATTTATTATTTAGGGATGAATTATCGAAATTTATGTACGTATCATAAGGGCTCACTTAGCAGTGAGATTAGGATTTGGGAAGGTTTTGTAACAATAACCTTTGTAGTTTAATTTACTATTGAATAAATAGGTGTCATTCATTAGTATTAAGACACTACTGTTTTTCGTCACCCTGAATTTATTTCAGGGTCTCATAAATAATTCTATCTTAAATAGATGAGATGCTGAAATAAATTCAGCAAGACGTTATATAGATTTATGCTAAAACCTCTAAAATTTCTGGAGGAGGAGTTTGAATCTGAACTAATAGTTCTTTTACCTGAGTAGGAATAAAAGAATTGGGATTGTCTCGGAATTTATGATTCTCTGAAAGAATTTGATACTCTGTTTCTTGAAAATAAACAGGAAAGAAGCTTTCTGCAAAACTTTCTAAAATGATTTTCTGAGAAGAATCGGATTTAGTGGAAGCTTGTGCTAATTTCTTTTTCAAATAACACTTACCGTTACATTTTAGCTTAGGTTTCGCCTTATTCACACAATACTTTTCTACGATAGTATTGATGTTTAGTTTGTAGTACGAAACAAAACCAATGTTATAAGCTGGCTTAAGAGCTAGACAGATAAATAATGTTATGGCAAAAAGATGCTTCAAGAATATACTTTTTCGAAGCACAAAAGTAGGTTATGTTAATCATTCAAAGAAATTATACGCTGTTAAAAAAAACCATTCTTATACTGAATAATAACTATAGATCTACAGCATACTAGATTAGTCAATCCCCTTAAAAGTATTTATATTCGCACATTGATTTAGATTGAAAAACATTATAGCGAATTGCAAACAGTCTTTCGTTTATAATTACTTTCAAACTTAGTGGAAGATTTTTAAACAAATATCCGTCCGTATTGCGGGCAAAAGCTGAGAAAAAATGGGAAAAGAAATGACACTAGATGTCTTGTCGAGCATTAAAGGAGCAACAGCTTCTAAGGTGGTTGCGGACTTATTCGAAGTGATTAAAAAAGGGCATGTTGAAGGTGATACGAATGTAGCGCATTATAATGCCGTAGAGATTGATGATTTACGTCCTGATGAAGTGGTCGAAAGTACCGAAGCAGAACGAAATTTAATCATCAATAATTTCCCAAAAGAAAAGAATGGTTTTTTAGTAGTACCAAAAGTAGTAGAAGAGTAAGATGGCATCGGTAATAGAACGTTTACACCAGCAATTGGTAAGCAAGGAGATTTCTTGTGAGGCCTTAGTACAGCAAAAGTTAGATGCACTAAATGCAAGTGAGTACAATGGCTCTAACATCGTGTTGGATCAATATGCATTGGACCTAGCAAAAAAAGTAGATACCAAAATCGCCAATGGAGAAACTATTGGTTTGTTAGAAGGAATTCCATTCGGAGTAAAAGATGTGTACTTGTTACAAGGAACGTATAGTTCTGCAAGTTCAGATTTTTTAAAGCAATACAACTCACCGTATACAGCAACGGCAATCCAAAAATTATTAGACGCAGGTGCGATCCCTGTAGCTAAAGAAAACTGTGATAGTTTCGGGCATGGTAGTAGTACAGAAAATACGGTATTCGGACCTACTAAAAATGCTTTAGATATCAATAAAGTTGCAGGAGGAAGTAGTGGAGGTAGTGCTGTGAATGTAGCCAAAGACTTTACGGCTTTTTCAATAGGAGGAGATACAGGAGGGTCAATTCGTCAACCAGCAGGTTACAATGCTATTTACGGATTGAAACCAACTTACGGAAAAATTTCTCGTTTTGGGTTGATGGCCTATGCTTCATCAACAGATTGTGTAGGACCTATCGCTAAAGAGTTAGACGATATTCGCATTGTATTAAATACGATGGCAGGGAAAGATGTAAAAGATCAAACCACTTTTGCCTCAGATGCTATTTCGGATCAAGCAACGTCATCGGTGTTACCTAAAGGAACTAAAATAGGATACTATAAGAACTTTATCGAAACGGAAGCTTTAGATCCAAAGATGAAGCAGCAGTTTAAAGATATGTTGGCAAAATTAGAAGCAGAAGGAATGGAAATAGTTCCTTTAGATTTCTTTGATGCGGATATATTAGTAGCTACATATTATGCTTTAGCCATGGCAGAAACGGCAAGTAACTTGGCACGTTTAGATGGTACCAATTATGGAGTTCGTGAAGAGGGCGAAAATTTGAAAGAGGGGTATAGCATTACACGTTCGGAAAATTTTACAGCCGAAACACAACGACGTATCGTTGGAGGAAATCAAGTATTATCTCAAGGACATTCTGAAGAGATTTATAATAAAGCGCAAGCACTAAGAGCCCAAATCAGTCATCATTTCGATGAAGATTTTAAAGAAGTGGCTATTGTTTTATCTCCAGTAACACCTAGTCCAGTACCAAATATAGGAGACATTATGGATGACCCTATGAAGATGTACTTATCAGATGCCTACACGGTAGGATTTAGTTTAGGAGGTTTACCAACCTTAACAGCGCCTTTGGCCTTAGAAACAGGATTGCAAATCACTGCAGCTAAGCGCAACGAAGAGATTTTATTTACAAGTGCTAACTTCCTAAAACAAGTATTGTAATGGAACAGTTAACAAAGATTTTAGAAGAAAAAGGATTAGAGTTAGTCATTGGTATTGAAACTCACATCCGTTTAAATACAGCAACTAAGTTATTCTGTTCTTGTGCTAATCAAGAAGCGGAATCTGCTAACACCAATATTTGTTCCGTATGTACAGGACAAATGGGAGTATTGCCATCGATCAATCAAGAGGCGATTCGTAAAGCAATCTTGTTCGGAAAAGCGGTAAAATCTACCATGAAAAATGAAGTGTTGTCTTGGGACCGTAAACATTACGAATACCCAGATCAACCAAAGAATTTCCAGTTAACACAATTTGCGAATCCTATTATTCCTGATGGAGAAGTATCTTGTTACCGTGATGATGGAACTTCATTTACGGTTCAAATCGAGCAAACACACTTAGAAGAAGATGCGGCTAAGTTGATGCACGAAGCCAAAAATAGTTTGGTAGATTTCAATAAGTCAGGTGTTCCGTTGATCGAGGTGGTAACTACACCTTGTATTCGCAATATTAAAGATGCAGCAACCTATGCTCAATACTTACAACGTATTGTTCAGAACTTAAAAATATCAGAGGCTAATCTTGAAAAAGGAGAGTTTAAATCGGATGTTTCTGTATCTCTACGTAAAAAAGGATCTAATGATTTAAATCCACGTACAGAGATTAAAAACTTGAACTCTTTCAAGTTTATGGTCGAAGCTACGATAGAAGAGGTAACCAAGCAATTGGATTACTATATCGAGCATAATGGTACTTTTCGTCCAGATCAAACTACCGTACTTTGGAATGAAGAATTGAAGCAAACCAAAGTAATGCGTAAGAAGGAATTTGCGGCCGACTACCGTTTTGCTCACGAACCAGATATTCCTTACGTAAATATCAAGTCAGCTTTAGAAGTATTGAAAGTTGATCAAAGTTTACTGCCGTTTGCTATTGAAACAGAGCAAATCAAAGGAGGGGTTCGTCCACAAGATGCAAAGTTCTTTACTTCGGAACCAGAGCGTTCAAAAGTATATTTAGCGATCAACGAAACGATTCAAGATCCATTATTTGTTGCAAAAACGTTGCTTAATAATTTGAAGCCAGAAGCTTATGCTAAGGTGACGAATACAGTTGCGTTAACTGAAATGTTTGCGCAGTTCAAAGCAGGAAAAGTAACGAACGTATTACTTTCAAATGCGATCAAAGAATTGTTGAAAGACGAGACTTTCGATTATAAGAAATACTTCGCGGATAACTCAATTACAGATGAAAAGTTAATTGCAGCTATCGACCAAGTGATTTCTGAGAACGAAGCGATTGCTAACGATATCAAAGGTGGAAATCAAGGTAAGGCAGGGGTTCTTGTTGGAAAATTGATTGCCATTGTTGGTAAAGGAGTTTCTGGTAAAGTAGCTCGAGAAAAAATATTGGAAAGAGTCGGTACGACCGACAGCGATAAAAAGGCTGACACATCGTCAACTTTTGAAAATGATGTATCAGAAGGAGAGGTAATTGAAGAAAAAGAAGAACTACGTCAAATACCAATTATTGTAAAAGATGCGTATCGTACACACTTACATGCTGAATTATCAGAAGAAACAGTAGGAATCGAAGTTACGGTTGCAGGTTGGGTAAATAGTGTTCGTGACCACGGAGAATTGGTATTTATTGATTTACGTGATTCGAGCTACGAAGTATTACAGATCAGCTTAAATGCAAGTGATTTTGCAAACCTAGATGAGCTTTCTAAATTGAAGCCAGAAACGGTAATCACGGTTACCGGTAAAATAGAAAAACGTAATGAAGATGATTTTAACCCTGGAATAAAATCAGGTAAAATCGAATTAGTAGCTTCTACAGTAGAGTTATTAAACTTATCTCGTACGTTACCATTTGAATTAAAACGTGCCGCTCGTACGAGTGAAAATGTACGTTTCAAATATAAATTTTTAGATCACAGAAGTGCTGAAACACGTAAAGCGATTATCAATCGTCATCGTGTCATCAAAATGCTTCGTGATATGTTAGACGAAGAACGTTTCATCGAAGTGGAAACTCCAATTTTAACAGGAGGAACAGACGAAGGAGCGCGTGAGTTTATTGTACCAAGTAGAAAGTTTGCAGGTTCATTCTATACGCTTCCACAGGCACCACAACAGTTTAAGCAAATGTTGATGGTGGGTGGTTTCGAAAGATACTTTCAGATCGCACGTTGTTTCCGTGATGAGGATTCTCGTGGAGATCGTCAACCAGAGTTTACACAGTTTGATTTGGAAATGGCGTATGTAGGTATGCAAGATATCATCGATTTAAATACGCGTTTATTTAAAGACATTGTCAAAAAGATTTATGGGAACAAATGGAGAATGAAAGAATTCCAGGTGATTACCTATAAAGAAGCGATGGATAAGTATGGTTGTGACCGTCCAGATTTACGTTTTGGATTAGAGATGCAAGACATTACCGAGATTGTAAAAGGAACTACTTTCCAAGTATTCAGCAGACCCATCGATAACGGCGGAATTGTAAAATGTATCAAAGTAGATGCAGAGTTACAAGGAGGAAAGCGTATGTCTAAAGGTCAGATTGAAAAACTGACGGCTATTGCCCAAGATCATGGTTTAGGAGGATTGGCATATATCATTGTAAATGAAAATGATTTACAATCGCCAATCATCAAGTTCTTAGGAGAAGAGATTGCAGCGGATATTATTAAAACGTCAGAAGCTAAAGTAGGAGATATCGTATTCTTCTCTGCGGCAGATTACGATACAGCAAATAAAGCGTTAGATGCCGTACGTCAAGAATTAGGACGTATGTTGAAGTTGATCGATCCTAAAGTGTTATGTCCTGCATGGGTAGTAGACTTCCCGATGTTCGAAAAAACAGACGAAGGACGTTGGACGTTTACCCATAACCCATTCTCGATGCCTGCTACTTATGATATCGAAAAGCATATGAATGGTAAAGAAGAGGAAATCGGAGAGATCATCGCTCAGCAATACGATTTAATCCTAAATGGATATGAAATCGGAGGAGGTTCTGTTCGTGCGCACAAACCAGAAATCTTGGAAGCTACCTATAAAAATATGGGATACAACAAGGAAGAGATGATGAGGAGTGTAGGTACGATGTACGATTCTTTTCATTATGGTGCACCACCACATGGAGGTATCGCTTGGGGTATCGATCGTTTGATGATGATCTTAGAAAAGAAACCTTCGATAAGAGAAGTAATGGCTTTCCCTAAAACAGGAACAGGAGAAGATTTATTATTCAATAGTCCATCTCCACTTAGCGAAGCGAAAGTTGCTGCAGCGAATGTGAAGTTAATAAAAAAATAGTGCCGGTGGCGATTCGCCACGGATAATTTTAAAATAGTAGACCTCACAGGTTTTTAAAACTTGCGAGGTCTTTCTTTTTATATATTCTTTAAATCTAACACGCAGTTTTCGGTACCAAAGGGATTTGGTTTGAAGCTATCAGCTTCAGGATCATTTAAAAATTGACCATCTGCAATGTATCTGTATTGATACTTTTGATCAAGAGGTAAATTTACTTGAAGTACGTGCTCCTTTCTCTTTTTGTGTTTTTTGAAGGTAAATTCATCAGACACATTCCAGTTATTAAAATCACCAACAACTATCACATCTTTATAATTTTCCGATGGTATAGAGAATTCAACTTTACAATAGGGCTTCGTTTTATAAAAGACTTTTTTTACACTCATAGATATTGAATTTAAGATATTGAGTATGATTGTGTTAAGTTAATAATTCATCTATTTTTATCCTAACTATAAGGGGATTAATTACTTATTATTGAATTTTTCTTTTTTAAGAACGGTGGGTGATGAGGTATTAATACTTTGGATACCTTTTAATTGAGAAGTTAAAACTTGAAGCGTACACCAATTAAGCGGTCTCCGTCAATAGTAGAAAAAGTTAACTGTTTGGTTGTTTCTTTAGAGTGTTTATTTGTGAAAATGAATGAACTTAGGTATCCGATCAATGCTCCGGAAATTACATCAACAGTATCATGTTTCTTTGCATTGATACGGCTTACTCCTGTAAAAGTAGCTAGAACTAATGCAGGGGCTCCATATTTCCACCCATATCGTTTTTGAATAAAACCAGCACTCTGAAAAGTAGTAGAGGTATGTGCTGAAGGAAATGAATTGTTGTTCTCTCCATTTGGCCTTTCTTTATCAATAAGGCTTTTTAAACTTAAAGTAATGGCTTGATTTAAAACAAAACTTTTTGCGAATTGTTTGACTCCAGTATTATCTTTAGTCAATATGCTACTTGCTAAAGCAGAAACAGGTAAAGTGTATAATATCACATCTCCAGTTCTTTCAAAAGTGTTACTTTGCCCAAATGTAGTTTGGAAAAAAAGAAAAGAAACGAATATGGTAAGAATTAGTGATTTCAGAGAATTATTTTATTGACATTGAATATACTACCAATATAACGGTAAAATAATTAATTTCTTACAAGCAAAATATATAGATCACTCTAGAAAGCTCTTCCTGTTATTATTCAAAACATCGTATAATTGTTATAGAATTTCAATTAGAAAAACATGTTACGCAAAACATTACTAGTTCTATTGGTGTTAAGCTCTATTTTTATGCAAGCACAGGGATTTATGGTAAAAAAGATTCCTACTCGTTTTCGGTTTACATACGAAACAATTGCTCAGGATACAGAGCCCGATTTGGGTTTTGTTGGCTTGGGATACGATGTATTAGCTTTAAGTTTAGGTAAAATAAGAGGATATGTAGGTTTACATTCTTATGCTGCTGTGGCGGGAGAACGTCCTGGTTTGATCACTTTAGGAATGTCAATTGGTGGAATAACTCCTCTTTATGAAAAATGGGACTTATTCGCGGATGCTGGTTTCTTTGTTGGAGGTGGTGGAGGTGGTGCCGCTGCTGATGGAGGGGGATTAATAATTAGACCGCATTTAGAATTAGAAAAACGTATTGGCGATTTTGGTTTGAGAGTGGGGTTTTCTAGAATTGACTTTCCAACAGGGGATTTAGGAGGAAATCAATTTAATTTCGGGTTAACCATTAATGAAAGAGTATTCTTTAAATCACATAAAGTATTAAATATTGAATTAGAGAAGCCAAGTTTGTTATTCAAGAATATGCGTATTGCTTTTGCGACAACAATCTATAATAATTTAAAAGAGGGTTCTGTTGAAGAATCTCGCAGTATAAATCGCATTGGTTTGGTTGGGGCGCAGGTAGAGAGAGGGATTTCTAAATATTTTAATGGTCTTTTTAAAATTAATGGAGCTTTAGTTGGTGGGGCCGATGGGTATATGTCTATTTTATTTGGAGCAGGTGGAAATTTGCCTTTATTGCATAATAATTTAAAGCTACAAGCAAATGCATTAATCGGTCCAACAGGTGGAGGAGGTGTTCTTTCTGGCGGAGGGGCGACTGCACAAATTGAAGGAGCTTTGGCTTTGCATATTTTTAAGGGATACGATGTTAAGTTAGCAGTCGGTAAAACATTTGCGCCTTGGGGGGATTTCGACGCAAATCATATTGAATTTAGTGTTGGTAAAACGCTTACTTACTTTACCGCAAAAGATCTTAGTAATTCTTATTTTAAAGTAGACAAAAAAGGATTATGGGAAAACCATATGTCTTTTTCCGTATTTAATAGAACCTATATTTCTCCTAAAGCACTAGATAAAACGGGAAATCAATATTTAGATGCTTTTCAAAATTTAGGATTTGAATTTCAAAAATATATAACAGATCGATTTGCTTTGAATGCAACTACTATATGGGCATACGAAGGGGATTATGGTGCTTATGCAGAAGGTTTAGTTGGTTTAGCATATTACCAACCTATTTTAAGGAATTTTTATGTTCCAGTAAAAGGACTTATAGGTGCTGCAGGTGGTGGAGGCTTAAATGTAGGTAGTGGATTGATTACGCAATTTAATTCAGGATTGCAATGGAATGCTCCATTTGGCGATGTATTTGTAAACTTAGGTAAGTATATTCCTTTAGAAGGAAATTTCGACCCGGTGAGTGTTGATTTAGGATTTAGGTTTCATATAAACCAATTATTTAAAAGGTTTTAACAAAGAAGTATAGTCGTAGGATATAGATCTATGTAGGAAATAATAGTGGATGTAATCTAAACCTTGGCTAGGTAATTATTACGAAAATTGTCACAAGCATCCGAAACTTTAGAATAAAGACCGTTTCATGGAAAGGGAAGAGGAAATAGGCTTTGTTAATCAGTCTGTTACAAGTTTTGAGCTTAGATGTTTTTGATTCGTATAAAATATCTTTTCTCAGCATTTTGATGCTCAAGATTTTTAAATCATTTAAAACAAAGCATTTAAAATGCTTGATTTTTTTGAAATCCGAAACTTTCGGATACTATTGGGAAATTGTTAAAAAAATCACCTCAATGGTTTATCGTTTTACTTAAATTGACAATTTTTTTGTGCTCCAGTCTAATTGATTAGTAATAATTTTAATGGTATCATTTTCTTTGTGTACGAACTAAACGGTAATCCCAAAAGTTGTAAGATTTTTATTTCACAACTTTTTAACTGGATCTACATCAAGCATAATTTCAATCTGATATGATAACAAAAGATTCTTTAAAGCTAGCTTCAAAGAATCTTTTGAGAGTTGTGGAAAAATGTAATACAGTTGTGTTTAGGTTGTTTTTTTGAGTTGTACTAGTGTTATTTCCTTATATATGGTTCTTTTTTTTCCTTTTTTATAAAGAAGTATATTGTCCTGTAACTACATTATACATGCTAGTGATCTTATTTGTAAGATTCATGATTTTTGATAGAGGCAATTTATTGTCAAAAAATTCCTTTTTATTCTTTTCGATTTCTTGAAATAGACCGAGTATTTTTCCAATATTTTGTTCTATACCAAAAGTGTTCAAGTCATTAATTAACAGCCAATTTAAAGATTTGTTTTGTTCAGCGTATATCTTTTCTACTTCTCCGCAAATTGCTTTGTAATCTAATTTTTCTTTTTGAAGTACTCTACATGCGGTGTAGTATAGGCATAAACGTTGTGATAACATACGTTGTTTTCCAGAGATATTAACAGCTTCAACTTTTAATTGTTCGACAGGACTTTCGTTTGAAAACTCTTTATTGTATTTCGAATCTTCCTCTATGGCAAGCACTAACGAATGACATTTTCTAAGCAGTTCATTAGAGCTAGACATAACCTCTCCTACTTTTTTCATAGAATGTTCTCTTAGAATTTTTTTAAATGTTTCCCACTCATTTTTTTCTTTACGTAGTGCAGCCTTCACTTTTATAGAAGAAGTAGTACTATTGGCTTCTAGTATACTTAGATTACGTTGGAAAAGCTGAATGCTCGAATTGTATTCGTTTGATAATTCGTGACTATGAGATCCAGCAAGGCGTAGCATGTATAATTTGGCAATACGCTGTGATAACATACGTTGCTTTCCAGATATGTTGGTAGCTTTTCCAAAACTGATGCTTCCATACGAACTCGACTGAGCGTTGCTTATTAATATGTTTCCTATAAATAGTAGAATAAAAAAAAAATTTCTCATAGCAATTTAAATTTTTGATATGTAAGTCATCGTTATTATAGTTCTTTCATATATCAAATGTAAGTATTAATTCTTTTTAACTCACAAGCATCCAGAAGTTTTAGAAAATTATCGAAAAATCTCTATTCTCATTTATAATCAGACATTGGTGTCCGATTAAAATTTTCTAAAAATCAGACAAGGCTTTTAAACATTGACTTTAATGTAGTTTTTGAAATTCAAAGCATGCTTTCGATTTATATTAAAGAAATCATGTTTGTAGTCTCGTTTTTTGTAGCCATCATTCATCGTTGATTTAGCAGGACTTTAAGATAAACCTAAACATGAAATAAAGTCTGCGAAACCCTAATTATGAAGTTAATAT
>CALFUO010000132.1 GCA_937929895.1 uncultured Aquimarina sp. | reverse complement strand
GAATCTTACGGAGGACCTATTTCTCCTCAAACAAGAAGTACTCCTCAAGATCCTCACGATTTTACCGATATGATTTCTCGTATGTACCCAACGGTAGACGAATTCTTAGAAATGGATGAAAAACAGTTGGGAGAAAAGATGGTAATCGCTTGTGAGTATACGCATGCCATGGGGAACTCGAATGGTGGATTAAAGTTATTCTGGGATGTAGCACATTCTCACCCAAGAATTGCAGGTGCTTTTATCTGGGATTGGATGGATCAAGGATTAGAAGTTACTACAGAAGAAGGATGCAAACAATATGCATACGGAGGTTATTTCGGAGGGCCTAGTGATGGTAACTTCTGTTTGAATGGAGTTATAAATTCTGATCAAACTCCTAAACCCGCTATGGAAGAGTGTAAATATGCTTTCCAACCCTTTGAATTTTCGAAAATCGATTTCAAAAAGAATACAATTCAAATTGCTAATAGATTAGCCTTTACTCCTTCAGACGTATATAGCTTCACTTACGAAGTATTAGAAAACGGAGCTGCATTTAAATCTGGAAAATTAAAGGTTGCTAACATTATTCCGGGAAGTTTAAAAGTAGTGTCTCTTCCTAAATTTAAAAGAGATAGTGACAAGGAATATGTGTTGAATGTATTCGCAAATACTACTAAAGATACAGAATGGCAAAAAGAAGGTAGCTTTGTTGCTTCAGAGCAGTTTGTATATCCTTTCTCTAAAAAAGCTTCTTTCTTAGAGAGCTCTAACAAAGCTTCAGCTGCATTTAAAATTAATAAAATCGCCACTGGCTTAGAGATCTTTAATGGAGACCTAAAAGTAATTTTCGATCCAAAGACAGGTTATTTATCTCAAATTTTTTCGAAAGGAAATGAGTTATTATTAGCTCCTATTAAACCAAACTTTTGGAGAGCTGTTACGGATAACGACCGTGCTGTAATCAGAAAAGTAGAAGGAATCAATTTCTGGAAAGAAGCTACCTCAACTCAACAATTACTTTCTTTCAATTATAAACAAGAAGGAAAAGAAGTTAAGGTTAGTTCGAAGTACCAGTTAGGAGGAAAAGAAGCTTTTTACACGATTGTTTACACGTTTAAGGAGGATAGAACGATTGCAGCTTCAAATAAATTTGAAATCAATGGTGAGTTTGCGAACATTCCTAGAATTGGATTACAAACGCAAATCAAAAGCAACTTCGAAGGTGTAAATTGGTACGGAAAAGGACCACATGAAAACTATGTAGATCGTAGCAACAGCTCTTTTATTGGTAATCACAAAAGAGCCTTAAAGGACTTTAGCGAAGAGTATGTATATCCACAAGCCTATGCAAACCGCTCTGGAGTTCGTTACGCGAATATCTATGGCCCAAAAAACACATTGAGTATCGAAGCTGATAAAGGTGATTTGGAATTCAGTGTATACCCATACGAAACTGCTGATTTAGACAAAGCAACCTATCATTGTGAGTTATCACCTATCGAAGGTTACACTTTAAATATAGATCACAAACAACAAGGGGTTGGTGGTTATAACTCTTGGAGTTGGAAAGCAGCACCTAGACCAGAGCATAGCATTCCTGCAAAGAATTATAGCTTTGACTTTAGGTTTGTCATAAAATAAGCTAGTCTCCACTTAACAAAAAATATAATATCCTGTAAAACCTACATTTTACAGGATATTATATTTTTACACCTATTGGTTATTTAATCCTAAAATATGCCGTTACTTTGTGACGGAATAAATAATACCATTCCCTAGTTGAATTTACCGAATTAAAAAGCGCCTTTTACTTTTAAGCTAAATTCAACTAGGAACTGATATAATTCCAAGTTTGTCATTTTACAAGAAGCAATATGGACACAAACAAGGAACAACCAAACAATTCTTTACATGGCGTAAAGTTAATTGACATATTAGAGCACTTAGTGAATGCTTTGGGATGGGAAACTATGGCTTCAGAAATAAACATAAATTGCTTTAAAAAAGATCCTTCAATTAAGTCTAGCCTCAAATTTTTAAGGAAGACTCCCTGGGCTAGAGAAAAAGTAGAATATCTCTACCTAAAAACACTTCCTAAAAAATAACTTTTAACACTATAATACCTAGTACTAAGGATAACGTTAACACATAAAATTCTCCTTAACACTAAAAACATATTTTGTCTTTTAATGCAAATGCTATCTACCTATCCATTTACTTGACTAAAGACTGACCTAAAACAAATTAAGCATATGGAATTTAAAGATTTACAATTAGTAACCCCGATACTAAAAGCATTAAAAGATAAAAATTACACTACACCAACTGCTATACAAGCAAAATCAATACCTGTTATCCTAAAAGGAAATGACGTGTTAGGAAGTGCACAAACAGGAACAGGTAAAACGGCTGCCTTTGCAATACCTATTATACAGCGTTTAATGGAAGATGACGAACCGAATCGCGGGAGACGTAAAATTCGTACGCTAGTAATTACCCCAACACGTGAGCTAGCTATTCAGATAGCAGAAAACTTTACTGATTACACTAAATATACAGATATTAAAAACACTGTAATTTTTGGAGGGGTAGGACAAGGTAAACAAGTTACTGCGTTAAAAAAAGGCATTGATATTGTAATTGCTACACCAGGACGTTTACTCGATTTAATGGGGCAGGGGTATATTTCTTTAAAGGATATAGAATATTTTATTCTAGATGAAGCTGACCGCATGTTGAATATGGGGTTTGTACATGAAATAAAAAAGTTGATTGCCATTCTACCAAAACAGCGTCAATCTTTGTTCTTTTCAGCAACGATGCCTCAGAATATTTTGAAGCTCTCTAATGAAATTTTAGTTAATCCTAAGAAGATAACAGTCAACCCCGTTTCGTCAACAGCACAAACAATTCAACAATATTTATATACTACCAATAAATCGAATAAGAATGAACTATTAATTCATATTCTTAAACGACCAGAAATAGAACAAGTACTTGTTTTTTCCAGAACAAAACACGGAGCAGACCGTATTGTCAAGAAATTAAAGAAAGCTAATGTCGAAAGTGCTGCTATACATGGTGATAAATCCCAAAATCAGCGACAAAGAGCCTTAGCACAATTCAAAGAGCATAAGATAACCGTTTTAGTAGCGACAGATATCGCCGCTAGAGGTATTGATATTGATAAGCTTAAGTTTGTAATCAATTTCGATATTCCTAATGAACCAGAAACCTATGTACACCGTATCGGTCGTTGTGGTCGTGCAGGAGAAAACGGAGTCGCTATTTCTATTTGCGAACCAGAGGAAAATGAATTCATAAAAGATATTGAAAAAACAACAAAGAAGAAGATCGAAGTCGTAAAAGATAATCCTTTCCCACAAACAGACAAAGCGATGTCTCCCTCGGAAAAGAAAGCTTTTGAAAAAGAAAAGCAAAAACGTAAACAGGAATTTTTTGCAAATAGGAAAAAAAATCAGAACAAGTCACCAAAGGGAAATCCCAAAAATCGTCGCAGAAGAAATTGATGACTTTTCGAAAGGTTTTGAACGTATATATTAGACTCCTTTCTTAACGGATAGATATTCGTGAAATACAGAAAATCTGTATCTATAATACTTTCTAAATAAATAGTCTAAACTTTCCCTAAAATCAAGGTTAAGAATACATCCTGAAGTATCTTTGTGCGTACAAAACTAGTGTATGGAAAACTTAGATGCAGCAAGGCTTCAAATGGCATTTACACTAATCTTTCATATTGTATTTGCCTGTGTGGGTATGGTGATGCCCTTTTTTATGATCACCTCACATTACAAGTGGCTAAAAACCAAAGACAAAACCTATCTTACACTAACCAAATCCTGGCAAAAAGGAGTGGCAATTTTCTTTGTCACAGGTGCGGTTTCTGGTACTGCACTATCTTTTGAATTAGGATTGCTTTGGCCAGAATTCATGAAACACGCTGGACCAATTATAGGTATGCCTTTCTCACTAGAAGGAGCTGCTTTTTTTGTAGAAGCTATTGCCTTAGGATTCTATCTATATGGCTGGAATAAAATCCCTGAAAAATTTCATTGGTTTACAGGGGTCATCGTAGGGATTTCTGGTGTCGCCTCAGGAATATTAGTAGTAGCTGCTAATGGCTGGATGAACTCTCCTAGTGGTTTCGATTATGTAGACGGTGTTTTTTCGAATATAGATCCCGTAAAAGCGATGCTCAACCCTGCTTGGTTTACACAAGCATTACACATGACACTGGCAGCATTTGCTTCAACAGGATTTGCGGTAGCAGGAATCCATGCGTATCAAATACTAAAAGGAAGACAAATGGATGTGCACCAACGAGCTTTTAAGATTGCTATAAGTTTTGGTGCTGTTGCTGCTTTATTGCAACCTTTAAGTGGAGATCTTTCTGCTAAAGATATTGCCGAGAGGCAGCCTGTAAAGTTAGCTGCTATGGAAGCCCATTACGAGACCGAAAAAGGAGCTCCTTTATATATTGGAGGGATTGTAAATAATGAAACTCAAGAAGTAAAATACAAAGTGCAAATCCCGAAAGCACTTTCTTTTTTAGCTTTTGGAGATTTTGATGCCGAAGTAAAAGGACTCAACGACTTCCCAAAAGAAAATATCCCTAATGTAGCGATTGTACATTACGCTTTTCAGATTATGGTAAGTCTCGGAGGTATTATGGCTTTAGCTGGGCTGGTATTTTTCTTAGTACACTTCAAAAAACAACAATGGTTTACTAAAAATTGGTTTTGGCTGGCCTTTACCTTACTTGCCCCTGCAGGTTTTATAGCCCTAGAAGCAGGATGGATTGTTACAGAAGTAGGACGACAACCTTGGATCATTCATGGAATTATGAGAACCAAAGATGCTGTGACACCAGTACCCGGTATTGTTTTTAGTTTTTATATGTATGTAGTATTGTATATCGCTTTAACCGTTGCTGTTACTTGGCTAATGTCTAGACAAATTAAAGCATTGAACCAATCTCAATTAATTGCCTAATGATCTACGTAGTTTTATTCTTTTTAGTTTTTTCAGTACTACTTTATGTATTATTAGCTGGTGCTGACTTTGGTGCAGGAATTGTCGAATTATTTTCTTCTAAAGAAAACCAAGCAGTAACCAAAAAAACACTCTATCGTGTGATGGGTCCCGTTTGGGAGGCCAATCACGTATGGATTATCATTGCCATAGTAATTCTTTGGGTAGGATTTCCTTCATTCTATAACATCCTTGTAGTGTATTTGCATGTTCCTATTACTTTAATGTTATTAGGAATTACCTTAAGAGGTGTTGCTTTCGTTTTTCGCCACTACGATGCTTTTATCGATAAATCTCAAATCGTATACGATTGGATGTTTCGAGTTTCGAGTCTAGTAACTCCTATTTTTATCGGTATGACGTTTGGTGCTATGCTAGGCGGGGATATCTCAACGGATACTAATAGTACGTTTTACGAATTATATATTGGGAATTGGTTGAACGGATTCTCTATTCTAATAGGTTGTTTCTTTGCGGCTCTATGTGCCTTTTTAGCAGCTGTACTTTTAATCGGAGAATCAGATTCGAATACTCGAAAGATTTATGTAAAAAAAGCTACTATAGCCACAGTCGTTGTGGTGTCTATAGGTTTTTTATGCCTGTTATACGGATACTTTAAAGACGTAGCTTTTGTTTATGAATTTTTAAATAACAAATGGGCTTTGGCGATTTTTAGTTTATCTGCCATCATCTTATATCCACTGTGGTGGAGTATAAAAAATGAACGACGCATTCTGAGTCGTCTTTTCACTGGGATTCAGGTAATCATCATTTTGTCTGCTCCCGCTATTCCTCTTTTTCCTAATTTAATTTTTACCAAAAGTGGAAATATTAGCTTGTTAGACAACGTAGCACCAGATAGTGCTATCAAGATTTTAGCAATTATGCTTATCATTGGTGGATCGATTATTTTACCTGGACTTTTTCATTTATTGAAATCCTTTAAGATGATTAAGATTTTAGAAAGGAATTAATACTTCAACCACTATGCCTTACTAAACGAAATAGATTTTATTGTCTCTAGAATCATGTTATTAAAGCCCTCTTAACTTTGTGTTTAGTCATATGTAATACCAATTCGGAAATAATAAGGTTGTAATAAAATGAAAAAAGATTTTCGCTAGTTCAAGGCATGAAATTTCAGAATTGCCTTAGTAGTTATTGTAAAATTTTAAAAGGCGCTTTTTAATTCGGAAAATTCAATTAGGAAATGGTATAACGTACAAATAGTAGAAAAGATATATCGTTTTAACGATCGTATTATTTCCGAATTGGTGTAAGTTTAAACTTGTAATAACTTGATTTATAAAGTCTATTTTCTCCTCTCTTTCAGTGAAACAATCTTTATTCTAAAGTTTCGGATGCTAGTGAAAATTTCTAATAAGTTTTAATCGGATACTAATGCTTCTAAATTACTAAATGTGTAAATTATAATTGATGAATGCGATAGTATATGTATTGCAAAAAGATAAATAGAATAAGAAATTCTTATAGAAAAATTAGAACAAGTAATCGATTTGCAATTGTTAAAATAGATTTATCTAATAGTTTTGTAAAAACAAATAAGGTAATACTATTAATGATTGAAGGTATGCTAAAGTAGCTTTTAATACCCTCGTCTGTTATGGTTTTAATAGCTTATAACAAAAAAATAAAATATTATGAATGAAACAACATCTTCAGGAAGCTGTCCATTTGGTTTTGGAAACAAAGGTAAATCTACAGGTTTAACCGTTACAGATAATGGTCCAATAAATAGGCACTGGTATCCGAATCAGTTAGATCTTGGAGCACTTAGACAGCGTTCTAACCTAAGTGATCCTATGGGTAAAGATTTCGATTATCGATTAGCATTCCAAGAATTAGATTATGCAGCATTAAAATTAGATCTCACTAAACTAATGACCGATTCGCAAGATTGGTGGCCAGCAGATTATGGTCATTACGGAGGATTCTTTGTACGTATGGCTTGGCATAGTGCAGGAACATATCGAACAGCAGATGGTCGAGGAGGAGCAAGAGAAGGTCAACAACGCTTTGCACCATTAAATAGCTGGGCAGATAATGCAAACTTAGATAAAGCAAGACGCTTATTATGGCCTATCAAACAGAAGTATGGGAAAAAGATTTCTTGGGCAGACCTTATGATTTTAGCAGGAAATGTAGCTTACGAATCTATGGGATTCAAAACATTAGGTTTTGCAGGAGGAAGAGAAGATGTCTGGGAACCCAATACTAATGTATATTGGGGTTCGGAAACAGAAATGCTAGGTAATGACAAGCGTTATGATGATGAAGGGAACTTGGAAGAACCTTTAGCAGCTGCACATATGGGGCTTATATATGTAAATCCAGAAGGACCAAACGGAAATCCAGATCCTAAATTAGCTGCGAAAGATATTCGAACTACTTTTGGACGTATGGGGATGAATGATGAGGAAACAGTAGCATTAATTGCTGGTGGACATACTATTGGGAAAGCCCATGGAGCAGCAAGCGCCGAACATGTCAGTAAAGCACCAGAAGCAGCTAGTATAGAAGAGCAAGGTCTTGGGTGGAATAATGATTATAAAACAGGTAATGCCGAAAATACCATTACTTCTGGTTTAGAAGTGGTTTGGACAAAAACACCTAACGAGTGGAGTCATGGATATTTTGAAAGTTTATTTGAAAGAGAGTGGGAGTTGGTAAAGAGCCCTGCAGGAGCATACCAATTTCAAGCTAAAGATACCGATAAGATTTATCCTGATGCCTTTGATAAAGGCAAAAAACATGTACCTACCATGTTAGTTACCGATCTATCACTACGCTACGATCCTATTTATGAAAAGATTTCACGAAGGTTTTACGATAACCCAAAAGAATTCGAGCATGCTTTTGCAAAAGCGTGGTTTAAATTAACACATCGAGATATGGGGCCAAAAAACACCTATTTGGGGCCCGAAATTCCGCAAGAAACATTCCTTTGGCAAGATCCGATCCCTACGGCAAGTCATGATCAAATCAATCAAGAAGATATAAAGGAGCTTAAAGAAGCGATTGCAAAAGCTGATATTTCAGTAAGCGATTTAGTGAAAACAGCTTGGGCTGCTGCATCTACGTATCGTCATACGGATCGAAAAGGAGGAGTAAATGGAGCACGAATTCAATTAGAGCCCCAAGTAAATTGGTCTGTAAACAATCCAACTGAATTAAAAGAGAACCTTGATGCTTTAAAAAGCATTCAAAAGAGTTTTAATAGCAAATCCGATCGTAAAGTATCCTTGGCAGATATCATTGTACTATCAGGAAATCTAGGAGTAGAAAAAGCTGCGGCTAATGCAGGGATAACGGTTCACATTAACTTTATTCCAGGTAGAACCGATGCAACACAAGAGCAAACAGATATAGAGTCTATTGAAGTTTTAGAGCCTATTGCAGATGCTTTTAGAAATTATAAAAAAGAAGATTCTAAAGTTTCCACTGAAGAATTGTTGGTAGATAAATCTCAGTTACTAGGATTGACGCCACCAGAAATGACTATTCTTTTAGGAGGAATGCGTGTTTTAGATACAAATTACAACGGAACAAAACATGGTGTTTTTACCAATATCCCACAATCATTAAGTAATGACTTCTTTGTAAACTTATTAGATATGAATACAAAATGGGAAGCAGTTGATGATATCAAAGAAATATTTGAAGGTAAAGATCGAAAAACTGGAAATGTAAAATGGACAGCAACTCGAGCAGATTTGATCTTTGGTTCTAATTCAGAATTGAGAGCATTGGCAGAGGTATACGCAAGTGACGATTACAAAAAAGAATTTGCTTTAGAATTTGTAAAAGTATGGAACAAAGTAATGACATTAGATCGTTTCGATTTATTGTAGAAAAGTTGTTTTTTCAACACAAGACGCCCAATCAATTTTAATTGATTGGGCGTCTTGTGTATTTCAACTTACTTTAAAACTAGTTCGAAAATAAGTTACTTAAGATATCGTCAACTTGTGCTCCTCGATTTACTTTTAAATCATCGTTTACCTTGTCGATCGCAGATTTAAAACGCTTTAATACTTTTTCTGTATTAATTTTATCTAAAGGAATACGAACACCTCCAGACTTTACTAATGTGTATTTGTAGTGTTCTTTTGCAGCGCGAAGGTCTAATTTTCTTTCGAAGGTAATAGAAGTGTTTGCTCCATGAAACGTTACTCCTGTTTCTTCGTCTACACCGATCTTATCAGTTTGTTCAGAAACGCGTTCAGCTATATTATACATTTCTAAATACTCTTCACTTAACTTAGACCAGTCATACTGAGCAAAAGTAAACTGTGAAGCAAAAAATAATAACGAGGCTACAATTAGTTTTTTCATGATTATGGGTTTTTATTTATTCTTTTTCAAATACCGTGCCTTAATTTAAAACGAATGTTTTACTCGAATCTTAATAACGCAACTAGCAACTAAAATAGTGTTTATTCTTATGTGTAAATTTAGAAATTGTTCAAATATTTTAAGAGTTCAGGAACTGCTTCTTCTTGTAAAAAATGATTTTTTTCTAATAGATGAATGTTTTTAGGATCTATATGTAAGTCTTTCATTACTTTTTCTTGTTGAGGTTCCCATAATAAAATTTTATCATGAACTCCCCAAATTACTTGTGTTGGAACGTTTAGACTTTGCAAAACAGTAGTGTAGTCGGGGATTTTTTTGGTGTTTTTTGTGAAGAATTTATAGATTCCTTTAGTCTTACCTTTTTTTAAGGCAGATTTGTAGCCTTCTATATCTGCTTTAGATAATTTGCAATCATTGGTTCCATTCTTAAAAAGCATTTTCAACATTAAATTCGTGTTGCTTCTATAACTTCCTACAACTGCTTTAGCAAAGAGCCCTTTTCTAAATTTCATGGGTGGGTTAAAACCTTCCTGATAAATAATACTATTTAAAATAGAAAGTTTAGCGATTTTATTTGGGGCTATCTTTGCCAATTCCCATGTCCAAAGACCACCAGCATCGTGCATTACATGGTGCCAAGTATCGATATTTAGATGTTTCATAAGCGCTAGAATACGTTTAGCATGTTTAGTTTTGCTATAAATTTCGTATCCTTCGGGGCTATCGCTATTGCCAAAACCTAACATGTCAGGGACAATTACTCGATGCCCACCTTGTACTAAAGAATCGATAAGCTTTCGATACAACCATCCAGAGGTAGGAATTCCATGTAGTAGTAAGATCGCTTCTCCTTCACCTTCGTCAATATAGGCAATGGTTCCTTCTGTAGAATTCCACTTTTTCTGACGTTGGGTAAATTCTAGGTAATCGATATCATCTGATCTTGAAGATACCTGATAAGGCTTACACGAAACTAGTAATAACATATTTAAAGCAAAAAGCATAATAGTATTTTTGAACATAAAACTTTTGTTTTCAATAAAATTAAGACTTTTATTAGCACTTGCAAAAGTTATAATATTCTTGTCTTATGAGTGTAATAATTATACCAGTGGCTTTCTAGTATTCTTTACTAAGGTAGTTTATTAATTTGCTTCGAACTTTTTTAATTCGAGATTACCTTTATCGAAAACGGCATAGGTAAAGTGGACACACCAGTCCCCTAAATTAGTATATAGACTATTTTCTATAGGTATTTGCATTGGTAAATGACGATGACCAAAAACAAAGTGCTCTCTATGTTTTTGAGATAATTTACGTTTGCAATATTGTACTAACCACTCGTTTTCTTCGCCTAAGAATACAATATCGTCATCTCCAGAAATCAACTTGTTTTTTGTAGAAAGGGTATGCCCTAGCCAAACGCCTAAATCAGGGTGTATTACACGAAATAACCATTGACAAATTGGGTTGGTAAAGACTTTTTTCATTCTTTTGAAACCTTTGTCTCCTGGGCCTAATCCGTCGCCATGACCAATAAAGAAAGAAGTTCCGTTAATATCGAATTCTTGATATTTGTGAAATACGGGAATATTCAATTCTTCTTCAAAATATCCATTCATCCATAAATCATGATTTCCTACAAAGAAAAATACAGGAATCTCGGCATCTGTAAATTCGGCTAGTTTGCCTAAAATACGCACAAAACCTTTTGGTACAACACGTTTATATTCAACCCAGAAATCGAAAAGATCTCCTAATAGAAATAAAGCACCACAGTTTGGTTTTATTTCATTCAGCCAACGTAAAAACTTTTGTTCTTTCGGACGACTGGCTTCAGCCGTAGGAGCTCCAAGGTGATTATCGGATGAGAAATAAACTTTTTTTCCTTCAGGAATTTCTAGTTTCATAGAATTTTGAATCAAGAATTCGAAAATACTGTTTTTTTACCCAAACAAAAACTCAGCTACTTCTTCAATTTTTGAAACCCGAATTAGTTGGATACCATTGATTTCTCCTGAGACTTTAGCATATTTTGACACCATTATTTGTTCGAAACCGAGTGTTGCAGCCTCTTGAATACGTTGATCGATACGACTGACAGGTCGAATTTCACCAGCCAATCCTACTTCGGCTGCAAAACATATCTGATTATTAAGATAAATATCTTCGTTAGAAGAAAGAATTGCAGCTGCCACAGCCAAATCAATCGCAGGGTCACTAACACTAATTCCTCCTGTAATATTTAGAAAAACATCTTTTGCCCCAAGTCTAAAACCAGCACGTTTTTCTAAAACCGCCAGTAACATATTTAATCTTTTTGCAGGGAAACCTGTAGTGCTTCGTTGCGGTGTCCCATAAACTGCAGTACTTACCAAAGCTTGAATTTCAATCATTAAAGGCCGCATTCCTTCTAATGTTGCAGCAATAGCCGTCCCGCTAAGATCTTCTTCTTTCTTAGAAAGTAGTAATTCACTAGGGTTGGTTACTTGTCGAAGTCCATTGTGTTGCATTTCGTAGATTCCTAATTCGGCAGTGGAACCAAATCGGTTTTTATGAGCACGAAGAATACGATATACAAAGTTTTGATCTCCCTCGAATTGAAGTACCGTATCTACCATATGTTCTAGTAGTTTAGGCCCAGCAATATTTCCTTCTTTAGTAATATGACCAATTAAAAGAATAGGGGTATGTGTTTCTTTAGCAAATTTTATCAATTCGCTAGTACATTCTCGTATTTGAGAGACACTTCCGGGACCAGCTTCTATAAAATCAGTATGCAGTGTTTGTATAGAATCGATCACTACAACATCTGGTCGATGAGTAGCGATTTGTTTAAAAATAAGTTGCGTATTGGTTTCTGTAAGGATGTAACAATTATCGGTTTTCGAAATCATACGATCTGCTCGCATTTTGATTTGTTTTTGACTTTCTTCTCCAGAAACATACAAGGTTTTAAAAGGCAAGTTTAATGCTATTTGAAGCATTAGAGTACTTTTCCCAACACCTGGTTCTCCACCAAGTAAGGTTAGTGATCCGGGTACCAAGCCACCACCAAGAACTTGATTAAATTCTTGATCTCCAGTGTTTAGGCGAATATCTTCAGAACTATCAATATCAGAGACTTTTAAAGGCTTAGAAACTCTCTTTTTAGAGGAAGAAGAAGTTTCGTCCACCCAAGCTACTTTTTCTTGTTTTTGTACAATTTCTTCGGCGATGGTATTCCAA
>CALFUO010000131.1 GCA_937929895.1 uncultured Aquimarina sp. | reverse complement strand
CTCATTATCTTTCTTCGGGTTTCTTACATCAATTTTATATTGACTCCATTGACTCGATACAAATCCATTCACCCCTTCTATTGCCCTATAATATTCTTGAACTAAAGTTCTATCTACATTCTTAGGAATTTCTGCTGCCTTATACTCATAGTTTTTTAAACTAAAGCGTTCTATTTTCTTGTAAGTATTGAATCCATACAAACCTACTAACACTAACAATAAGAATATGATGATCTTTTTCAAAACAAGTTGGTTTCTAGTTTATGTAAAAATAGGAATTTCTAGATCAGTCCACTATAAATATGAACAATCTTAAATTCTTAATGCTTCAATATTAAATATTTGTAAATATTTAATTCATCTAAAATACAGACAATCAATTCCCTATATTTAGTATAACCAATTTAATATTTACATTTATGAAAAAGTTTACACCCGTTAGGCAGTTCGGGTTAGTCGCTTTAATAGCTGGACTATGCCTATTCGCCTGCAAGAAAAAAAAGCAACATGAATCGCATTATGCGCATGTTGTAAAACCCACAAACAATTTACCTGGATATCTCAATTTCCCTATTCCTCTATCCCCTGATACTCCTTGGGATGTTGATCGTAAATTGCAAAAAAAATTAACTTCCGAAGGAAAGTTTGTGCAAACTCAGCGTCTTTTCGAGATTTTATCTTGGCAATGGTTTATCTCTCTTAACTGGCCTTTAGATTCTAGCGGTAGTCCACAACCAAAAATTTCAGACTCAGGATATCCAGAATGGTTCGAATGGAAAGAAAGTTACGAAGTGTATAAAGAAGATGGTTCGAAACCTTCTCCTTGGGGAGATTTTAGCTTTCCTCCTTTTTTTCCGAATGCTAAAGATGCGACTAAAGATCAAAAGCTTTTATTTAGAACCAACAAATTTGCTTCCTTAGGTGACGCTCATCCTGATATCGATGATGAAATCGATCAAGCCTTTACTGCTCCTATTTGGGATCAAAATGGAAATATCGTACGTTACGAAGTACGCATGAATCGTGTAGAATTCGAATACTTGTTAAACAATGATTTATACAATATCCAAGGGCAAGTAAAATACTCGAATACAGGACCTGGAGCAGATCCGAAAAACGGTGTTTATGCCAATGTAGACTTCCCTAAAGGAAATCGCAAAGATGCAGGAGCTATAGAAATCAAAGTTGCTTGGAAAATTCTAGAGGAATCCGATATTAAATCTCGTTACTTTACCACTAAAGGTTGGGTGATTAATGAAGACCAAACCTCTTATTCGTTAAAAGATGTTGGAATGATTGGGATGCATATTTCATCTAAGACAGCATCTTCTCCTCAATGGATATGGACTACTTTCGAGCATGTCGACAATATGACCGTAAACGAATTAGAAGTTGTAGACGGAAAACCATTAAAAGCTTCTTTCTTTGATCCTAGTTGTGATACTTGCCCAGTAAATGTTTTTCCGGATACTACGGTTGCTAAACCGAAGACACAGATAAAACGTGTAGCACCAATTACAGGAGCAACAAAATCTCTAAACACACAGGTACAATCTTTACTAAAAGCTTCTGGATCTAAACTTCAATATTACAAACAAGTAGGGACACAATGGCCAACGGTTCCTAGTGCCAAACCTTATAGTCCCAAAATGGTAGTGAAAGGAACAGACACTACTTATGTGTATAAAATGCCCGAAGCTGTCACGAATAAATCCGGAGGAATGCCAACCCCTACCTATTTAACGAATATGATTATGGAAACCTATTTCCAAGGAGGAACCATAACAGGAGGAAATCCTGATGTGCCTGGTAACCCTCCAAATGATCGTGTGGTTCAAAAATTTGAACGTCGTACAAAGTATGGAGAACCTTATGTTACAAAATATACGGATACCCTGGCCATGTACGATACTTTTATTGCTAATGAACCCGCCTATATGCAAATCGACAATTTCCCAATGGGCGTCGACGTAAAGACTACAGGGCAATATATCTTCGGAACCGAAAGCTGTATTGGGTGTCACTACTCTGGTAGCATTGCAAAAAGTATTAAAATGGTAGATGGTGTACCAACCGTAATTCAAGGAGCTTCTGCTTCTGCGGATTTTAGCTGGTTGTTATCTCAAAAAGCACATTTCAAAAAATAACCGTTCTCTCAACTAAAGGCTTCCCGAATTATCGGAAGCCTTTTTTTATCGGCTTAATCTTCATTCAATACTAAAAAATTAAACGATGTCACAATTCAGTTTTGTACAAGTAAATGAATTTCAGCCTAATGTTGATGGCTGGAATGAAATTGGTAATGTTACTTACCAAAAATTAGACGACAAAAATATCTTGCTAACCAACGAACAAGACTATCAAATAAAAATATCTATTCTTTCTCCTTCTGCACTACGTGTGCGTTTTAACCCGATTCAGAATCCTGATTATAGTAAAGATGCATCTTATGCTGTTGTAAATCGTGATTTAGGTGCTGTTTCTCCGACCATTACAGAGTTACCGGATAATGGAGGCACCTTACTTATAAATACGGAAGAACTTGACGTTTATGTAGGTCTTAAACCTTACGGTATTTCAGTTCAAAAGAATGGAAAAGTAATTACAGAAGATACTTATGGTAAAAACCTAGTATGGAGTAATGAAGCTGTAGCGAACTTAAAAAATGCTCCTACCACGGAAAGCTATTTTGGTTTCGGAGAAAAAGCTGGTGCTGTTCTTGATAAAAAAGAATACACGATGACTTTCTTTAACTACGATAACTTTACCTATAATGATATTGCTGCAGATGGCAGTAAAGTTGTTCCTGAAAATAATGATGGTGGACCGCTAAATCCGAGTAGTCCTCTTTATAATTCGATGCCTTATTGTTTAGCTATTGGTAAAGGTGACACGGGTATCGATTATGCCTACGGAATTTACTTTGATAATGTTTCTCAGTCGTATTTTAATATGGGGTCTAGTGACTACTCGGACATGTCTGGAAAATATTATTTCGGAGCACTATACGGTGAGATGGATTATTACATTATGGTCGGTAGTGAACATGATGGAAGTCAAAATGAGGTTGCCAGTGTAATTCAGCAATATTCAAAGTTAACAGGTCCTTCGGCGATGCCGCCAATGTATGCCTTTGGGTATCAACAAGGATGTTATGGGTATTACGATCGCTCTCGTTTAGAGGATGTAGCTAATAAATACCGCCAGGCCAATAT
>CALFUO010000130.1 GCA_937929895.1 uncultured Aquimarina sp. | reverse complement strand
AGTATCATCAATACGTCCAGCAACACTTCTAGAAAGCATAGAGTAGGGCATACGTTGTTGTCCATAATTCCTAATAGCTTCTTCAATTCCTGGAATTCTTTGCGTTAATAAAGGCGTTATAGCTTCTGGTGTGATATCTCTTGGAGATAATCCTGTTCCTCCTGTAAAAATGATGAGATTATTGGTTGATTGAAGCGTATTTACTTTTGCTTGTATATCATCAAGTTCATCAGGAATAATAGAATATTCAGAAATAGAAATTTCCAAAGACTTTAATTTTTCGATTATAGATTTACCAGCACGATCTTCTTTTTTACCAGCACTAATAGTATCAGAACAAACGATAACCGCTGCTCTTAAACCTTTACCAGAGTCCTTGTATTGACTTTTTCCTCCTTTTTTCTCTAAAAGTTTAATGTTAGAGATCTCTACCTGTTTGTCTACAGGTTTTAACATATCATACATGGTCAATGCAACTACAGAAGCAGCATGCATAGCTTCAACTTCTACACCAGTTTTGTAGATTGTTTTAATTGTTACCACAATTTTTATAGATAAACCATCTATTTCATAATCTACAGAAGTAAATTCTACAGGTAATGGGTGGCAATCAGGAATTATGTCGCTAGTGCGCTTAGCGGCAAAAAGCCCAGCAGTCTTAGCCATTTCAAAAACATTTCCTTTAGGAATTAAATTGTTTTCTATAGCAGCTATAGTTTCAGCTTTACTGACATTTACAATGGCTTGAGCAATTGCAGTACGTAGGCTATTATTTTTATGAGTAATATCAACCATTAGAATTGACGATTTCTTATTTTAAATCACTTTACTTATTTGTTTTCCAAACATGTGTTTCGTCTTCGAAAATCTCTTTACCAAAGACAGGGACTTCTTTTTTTATGCGTTCTACCATATATTCTAAAGCCTCGAAGCTTGCCCTGCGGTGTGCCGAAGAGACAAAGACAAACAAACAAATTTCTCCAACAGCGACTTTACCGATACTATGATAAATGTGAGAGCAGGTAAGTTCAAATTTTTCAAAGGTAGCTTCTCTAATTTCATGAAACTTCGAGTTAGCCATTTCTTCGTAAGCAGAATATTCTATAGCTTTAACTTCTTTTCCATCAATTATATCAGCACGCACCTGACCCAAAAAAATGTCATGAGCGCCAATTGCTGTCTTTTTTTGATGTTTTTTTATCGATTCTCCTATAAATTCAGAACTTATAGAACCTTCTCTAAACGAATTTTTCATAGTAAGTTTTTTAGCCTCCTGCAAATGGAGGAAGTAAAGCGATTGTACAATCTGATTTTATAATTTCTTCTAAAGGAACTATTTTTTGATTCAATGCTGTTTGAAATTCGATATAGTTTAATTCCTTAAAAGTCTCTTTCAGTTGATGTATTACAGTTGAGATTGAAATGTTTTTATCTAAACTAAATGTGTAAGATTCTTTATTGACTTTTTCTGCAATCAAACCAAAAAATAATACAGTTATATTCATGCTAAAATTTTTTGGTACTCTTCGGGAGTATTAATATTAATTAAAGTATCTGCAATATAGTCGGGAGCTTTAATAATTTTTGTGTTTATATTATCAATCAAATGCATCATTCTGTATGCGTTTTGTGCTATTAAACTTTCAATAGTTCGAATACAAGATTTATGATATATGCCAAACAGAGGGTTTCTTTTATTGTTTATATCTAATATGGTTGCGTCGTGTTTGTATTCTGTATTTTCTAAAAGCCAGTATATAGATTTTGGTTGAAGCAAAGGAAGGTCACAACTAGTTATTAAGTTCCACTCTTTATCTGTATGGGATAATGCAGAATGAATACCCCCCATTGGACCAATATCTAAATGAATGTCTTTAATTAAATTGATAGAATCAGAGTGTTCATTTCGACTACTGATATTGTAAATCGAGTTGGAATAAGGTTTGATAGCATTAGAAATTTGTTCAGCAAAAGTTTTGCCTTTAAAATCTAAAGAAGCTTTATCTGTTCCCATTCGGCTACTTTTACCACCAGTTAGTATATAACAATTCATAGAGTTAAGATCAGTCATCGTTAAATATGGCTTGCTTTTCTTTTAAAAATACATGTAGCTCTGCGCGTACGATTTCAAATTGTTCAATTTTCTTTTTACCGTATTCCGTAACAATAGTACCACCTCCTTTAGCGCCTCCTTTGGATGTAATTACTAAAGGTTCTTTACTAGATTTATTCACAGAATCAATTAGATTCCATGCTTTTCTATAGGATATTCCTAAAGCTAAAGCAGCTTTACTTAACGAACCTGTTTCTATAATTTTTTTCATTAATGCTATGCGTCCATTGCCAAGGATGACATTTCCATCATTTTCTAACCATATTCGGGACTTAATTAGCATCTATTTTTCGATATGCATGCAAAGATACAGCGATTTTTTAGATCTAAAGGAAAGTTATAGGGGCATTTTATTCAAACTACTGTTACATTAGGTCAGCTGATAAAGAAGCGAAGAGTGTCTCCTCATTAAAAGTTTCAATTGTCTTTTGGGGAGTGTTTTAAGTTTGTTATTAATGATGACTCTTTTGTAATTTCTGTCGAAATTTAGGGAGTGAAGTACACTGTAAAGAGTTAATACCATTTCCTAATTGAATTTGCCGAATTAAAAAGCGTCTTTTAAAATTTTACTTCAACATAAAAAACTACCGTAGCTGCTGCTATGCTAATTTTTTATGATTTGTAAAATTCCAAAAATCATCTTTTTCTTTTAAGGTAAATTCAAATAAGAACTGGTATAAGAAACAGAAGGTCTCACAAGGGGTGATCTAATTTTTAGCTTTAGTATAGATACAATCACTAGCATCCGAAACTTTAGAATATAGACCGTTTCACTGAAAGAGAAGAGAAAATAGACTTTTATATATCAATACATTGGATGTTTTGGTCTAAGACTTTTTCAATCCATCTTAGAAAATATTTTTTCTAAAATTTTTAGCTTCAAAAATTCACAAGACACTCTAAATAAAATATTTAATATTAATTATCGTTTCTAAAACTTAAAACATTCGGATACTAGTGAGATACAATAAAAAAAGCTATCAGTTTCCTGATAGCCTTTATATACATGGTTCTTTATAC
>CALFUO010000129.1 GCA_937929895.1 uncultured Aquimarina sp. | reverse complement strand
ATTATCTATAGGAGGGATACATGATATATATGCAGAAAATATTAGGTGTGAAGACGGTAATGCAGCATTAATGGTTTCCCCACATGCTATGCAAAATGGAAAAATTTATGCTAAAGATATTTGGTCAAAAAACACTGGATTTGCTGTTAGACTAGAAGGAGGATACACTACAAAAGCAGGATATAAAACTACAATAGGTCTAATAGATGGAACATTTGAAAACACAGTAATAGAAAATATCCATGCCATTTACGGAGAAACAGCACAATTAAAATCCAAGCATTTTAAGTTTATTTCTCCAAATGTTAAAAGCCTAATCACTACAACAAAAGCGAATCCGGATCCGGTATTTTCTGATGGAGCTGTTATCGGTCCTTCTGGTACAGCCCTTTTAAGTGCAGGTGTAAATTTTAAAACAGAATTAACAAATATTACTTCAGAAGGTTTTAATTGTCAACCTAAATTAGTAAACACAAGAAATCTACCCAATTGTAATAATGACGTAACGATAAGTATAGACGACGCAGAAGTTACAGAAGGAGAAAATTTAAAGTTTAGAGTTCGTTTAAATAAAATAGCTTCCAAAGATATTCGTATTGCTTATAAATCTATTAATAGATCAGCTAAAAACAGTGATTTTTTACCCGTAGATGGTGAAATAGTAATAGAAAAAGGAGCTATCTCAAAAGAAATTATTGTAGAAACATTAAACGATGCAATAGATGAGAAAGACGAAATTCTAGTAATAGAATTATCTAAGCCAAATAATGGTTTTTTATCCAAGAGTCAAGCTATTGGTACTATACTAAATGATTCTTCGATGTTGTCTATTGATCAATTTTCATTGCCTAAAAGAAAAAATACATTAATCGTTTATCCTAATCCGACTTTACATTTTTTGTATTTTAAACCTAAAGTTATAGATGGTAAAAAAGCAACTCTTTATGATGTATTAGGGAAAAAATATAGCTTTGTAATTAATGAAAATAAGATAGATCTATCCAAACTTCGTTCCGGAGTATATTTCCTAAAATTGAATTTTGGAGATAAAGAAATAAATAATGTTATAAAAAGGTGATATTTTATAATCATACTATTAATCCTATTAACATACAAAAAGTCAAAAAACTGTATTACTTTTATATGAATCACTTCCAAGTTTTCTTATCCAATCCATAAAATAATTAAACCACAAATACTGTTTAAAGTTCGATCTTTAAATGCGTAAAGTAATGAAAACCAAAGGATTTTTTCACCAATAAAATGGTGATGGCATTGCTAAAATAGTTTAACTTGCCATCAAAAACATCCAAGAAATAAATTAACCTAATACAAAATTGGAGTTTTGATACTCCAATTTTGTATTAAATTTGGGGATCGAGTAAAGATCTATTTAGCGATAAAGCTCAAACTTTTAGAGCTAATTTCAAGAAACTTACTCTTTGAATTTACATACCCTGCAACTACTTTTTTGATGTTATTATATATTGTTTCTCTAAAGGAATACCTCTAATAGATTCAATCTCTGATTTGACTTTCTTATAAAACTTAGTGTCTGGTGGTAATTTTAAATTCAACCAAAAAGCAGGACTGTAAGGAATATCCACAGAGGCCATATCTGTATCACTGCCGAAGGCTTTTACCTTAATCTTCTTTGGGTCAGTTTCTACTTTATACACAAAAGCTTCTGTCTTATATTCCATATTCTCTAAACCTGCATATTGATACTCTTCTGGTATATTCTTCTTTCCCCATCCCCATGAATTTTGATAATAACTTAAATACATTCTCCCATCTGTGTGCTTTCGATACAAATAAGTAGCTCTACCTGCTGTAATTTTATATACCTTATGAGTATCGTAACCGATATAAATCTCCATTGTATTCCACTTCTCTTTCTTGTTTGTTCCCTGTAGAATAATTACATCTTCACCTTCATAAGAAGTATCTCCAGTACGCTTCCAAGTGTAGTCTTTTAACTTTTTTTGCTTTTCAGATGGTCTAAAATGGAATATTAAACGTCATATAATTAATTTCATGAGTCCATTGTTTTCTTTGCCATGTTCTATAATCCTCAGACTTTCTTAGTTGGGTTACCTGTACTGTACCTAATCTTTTGCTAGGCCCTTTATCTTTGACCTTAATATAATTCTCTGCAAAAAAACGTGCCTTTCCATTTTCTGTTGCCGCTCGTCTAAATAAAAGTTCTAACTGATGTGTTTGACTTAGAGTATTTTCTTTAATTTTTTCTAATGCCTTTTGGGCATACTCCTTTGGCTCGAACTTACTAATCACAACGGCATCGAGTGCTACGACATCTTCTTTCAAAACTATTTTCTTCTCTGGTAAATTCAAGTAATCTTGAACATTTATTTTATATGTTTCAAAACCTAAAGAAGAAACATAAAGAGTATCCTGCAATTCATTTTTAGTAACTATAAACAAAAAGTCTCCATCTTCTGTTGTAGCCGTACCTATATTCTTATTCTCGATACCAACATTCACAAAAGGAACCGACATATCAAATTCATCTATTACCTTACCTGTAATTTCAAATTCATTTTGTGATGAAACAGGAACGATCAAAAAACTAATAACAAAAAAAGTTAAAAAATATTTCATATTATGAGGGAATTTATTTTTTAATAAAAATACCCAAACAATTACCTTAAAAATCAAACTATAACGTTATAATTTTATATTATCCCGTCAAAATGTGAAGCACTTTAATCTAACACATACCTTAATTTAGATCTAAGACAATAGTTGTAAATTTAGTTAGTCTGCTGTTTTTTCTAGTCTCTTAGATTCCTACACAATTAATGAAAGCTCTTTATCTAAATAGATAGTTAATACTAGGTTAATTTCATTTGAAAAGTAACTGTCTAAAAATCTTAAAAATTATAGCTTCCTTCTTTTGACGAGGAACAGAAGGAGATACCCCACCCTATCCTTGTTTTCCTCAAGAAAAGAAATTTATACTAATTATTGAGTTTTTTCGAAAATTACATAGAGAAACCATACTAGAAAAGTTCTATAAAATTACCCTGAGTTAATACCATATATGCCCTTAAATTATTTATCAATAATATTGTTAAAATAGGTGAACAAATTACCTTTTGTAATCTGAGCTCCTTGTTGAAGAATTTTAAATTTATCTAGATTTTTATCTTCGGTATACGCTTTAGAAGCAGAGAAAAATTCTACCGATTCGTCCATTAGATTCTCTTGTAACCATTGATAACCTTCACTTGACAATAAATCAATACTATCATTCTTAACTCGAATTGCTATCAATTGCATATTTTCTTCTTTCAACAGAAATAAATGAATTTGATTTACAGAAAAATGTTCTAGAAATCTCACTTTATTCAAAACTCCTTCCCAAACTAAATCACTAAAAACATCTATTTCTTGCTCCGCAATTTCTGGTTTTGTTTTCTTTATTGTCGACCATTCACTAGCGTCAATGGACTGAGTCGCCAAAAAGCTAGCAAACTCTTCGTGCATTTCCTCTAATTGCTCTTTTGTTAGTCTTGCGTACTTCATCTTATGTTCGTTTTAACAAAAAAATCCGCTACAATAGTTGTAACGGATCTAAATATATTTTATTTAAAGAATATTAAGCCTTATCAGCAACAACTTCAAATGCAACATTCTTAATTACTGTTCTGTGGAAACGAACAGAAGCCTCGTAGCTTCCTAAACGCTTGATAGCATTCCCAGGAACGTTAATGAATTTCTTATCGATAGAAATCCCTTCTTTCCCTAAAACTTCAGCTACATTTGCATTGGTGATAGATCCGAATAATTTACCTCCTGTACCTGCTTTTGCAGAAATTTTAATTTCTAAAGCAGCAACTTTCTCAGCCTGTGTTGTAGCTTCGTCAACTACTTTTTGCTCTTTAAAAGCTCTTTGCTTTAAGTTTTCTGCTAATACTTTCTTTGCAGAAGTAGTAGCCAAAACAGCAAATCCTTTTGGGATAAGGTAGTTACGACCGTAACCATTCTTCACTTCTACTATATCGTCTGTGAATCCTAGATTCTCAACGTCTTGTTTTAATATAAGTTCCATAATTACTGGTCGATATTATTTCATTAAATCTGCTACATATGGTAATAAAGCCAAGTGACGTGCTCTTTTTACAGCTACACTTACCTTACGTTGGAATTTTAAAGATGTTCCTGTAAGGCGTCTTGGTAAAATTTTACCTTGCTCATTCAAAAACCCTAATAACCAATCTGGATCTTTGTAATCTACATATTTAATACCTGACTTCTGAAAACGACAATACTTTTTCTCTTTAGAAGTCTCAATGTTTAACGGAGTTAAATATCTAATTTCTCCGTCTTTTTTTCCTTTAGCTTGTTGTTCTATACCTGCCATAACTACTAAGCTTTTTGTTTAAGTTTTTCTCTTCTTCTTTCAGCCCAAGACACTGCATGTTTATCTAACTTAACAGTTAAATAACGCATAACACGCTCGTCACGACGGAAAGCCAATTCTAAAGCATCGATTGCTTCTCCTTTTACTTGGTACTCGAATAAGTGATAAAATCCACTTTTCTTGTGTTGGATTGTATAAGCTAATTTTTTTAGCCCCCAATCTTCTTTCGAAATCACTTTGGCACCGTTAGAAGTAAGGATATCCTCAAACTTGCTAACTGTCTCCTTTATCTGATCGTCAGATAAAACGGGATTCAAAATGAAAACAGTTTCATAATGGTTCATAAAAACAAATTTTAATTCAAGCTGCAAAAGTAATCAAATTATTTGAATTGAGAAGAAAGTATTTGTTTTGCCGATAAAAGTATGATTTCACAGATCAAATTCAGTTTTCTCCGATAAAGTTTCAGAATAATTTGTCAAAACGGATAAATATCATTAAACTTGAGGGTAAAATTCTACTAATGTCACAAACAACTATTCTTAAATGTGCCATCGTTGACGATTCTCGCTTGCAACGCTTGGCCATCGTAAAACTTATCGAAGGTCATCCAGCCCTTGATTTGGTAGCTGAATGGAACAATGCCATTGAGACCAAAAATGGCTTGTTAGACACACCAGTAGATTTATTATTTTTAGATATTGAAATGCCTATTTTAACAGGTTTTGATTTACTCGATGATCTAGAACATAAACCTAAGATTATTTTTGTTACTGGTAAAACAAAATATGCATTCAAAGCATTTGACTATGATGCAATAGATTATTTACGTAAACCTCTTAAAAAAGAACGTTTTTATGCCGCTGTAGATAAAGCTCTCGCAAGTATTGGTGGAGTAGGAAATGTTTCTATAGGTCAGGTAGTACCTGAAGAAGAATTTATTTTTGTAAAAAGTAACTTAAAGAAACGTAAGATTTATCTAAATAATTTAAAATATGTAGAAGCCCTTGGTGACTATGTAAAATTAATCATGGATAATAGTGACCCTGTTATTGTGTTAGCTACTATGAAATCATTTGAAGCACAATTACCTGAGGATCGTTTTCTAAGAGTACATAAATCCTATATTGTAAATCTCCAGAAGGTAGAACGTTTTAACAGCAGAAATATTGAAATTGAAAGTGATCAAATACCAGTAAGCCGTCATAAAAAAGCTGCTCTTAGTGAAGCATTAGGAGCTTAATGATTTTTTTATAAGGAAAATTTATATTTTTTTACACAAAAAACAAAATGCCACTCAAATTGAGTGGCATTTTTAATATCTATAGAATTATAGAACTACGCCTTGTGACGTACGTAGAAAGTTTTCTTTTCTAAATACTGTTCGAAACCGTATTTACCATCTTCTCCTCCAGAACCAGATAATTTATATCCGTTGTGAAATCCTTGGTGTTGCTCTCCATGACCACGGTTTACATAGATTTCTCCATATTCTAACTCGTCGTTACATTTCATAATAGTATTCATATCATTAGTGAATACCATTGCCGCAAGACCATACTCACAGTCATTAGCATAACCAATTACTTCTTCGAAAGAAGAGAATTTTAATACTGGTAAAATCGGACCGAAAGACTCTTCGTGTACGATAGTAAAATCTTGCTTTACATTAGTTAATACCGTTGGCTCGAACCAGTATCCTTTTTCGAACTCAGCACCTTCTGGACGCTTACCTCCTGTTGCAATAGTCGCTCCTTCTTTTACAGAAACTTCTACTAAATGCTCCATATGCTTTAACTCGGAAGCATTAACTTTTGGTCCCATATCAGTATCCTCTAACATTGGATCACCAACTTTAATTTCTTTTGTTGCAGCTATGAATTTCTCCATAAAAGCATCATAGATTCCTTCGTGCACATACATACGCTCGTTACAAGTACATACTTGTCCACAATTGTCGAAACGAGAATGTAAAGCCGATTCTACAGCTGCATCGATATCCGCATCTTCGAACACGATAAATGGAGCTTTACCACCTAACTCTAATTGTACGTGAGTTAAGTTTTCTGCTGCATTACGTGCAATTTGCTGACCTACTGGTGTAGAACCGGTCATCGTAACCATCTTACAGATAGGGCTTTCTACTAAAGCATTACCCATAGCACGACCTGGACCTGTTAAGATGTTGATAACCCCTGCAGGAATTCCTACTTTTTGAGCTAAATAACCTAATTCTAAAGTAGCTAATGGTGTCTCTGAAGTTGGCTTAATTACGATAGTATTACCCGCAACTAAAGCTGGACCTAACTTACGACCTGCTAAAGCTAATGGGAAGTTCCAAGCAGTAATAGCAACTACTACTCCGCGAGGTACTTTTTGAATCCAAATTTGCTCGTTAGGATTATCAGAAGGAATAATATCTCCTTCGATACGACGAGCACCTTCTGCTGCGTACTCGATAAAAGAAGCTGTTACCGCAACTTCCATCATAGCAACTTTTAATAATTTCCCTTGCTCTTGTACTAATAATTTAGCTAAACGCTCTTGATCAGCTTTAATCTCTGCAGCTAATGCATATAAGTACTCTGCACGAGTTCTTGCTGGTAATTTCTTCCAGTCTTTAAATGCTTTATCTGCTACTTCTAAAGCTTCAATAGCTTCTTCTGCAGTACCGTTTTGAACTTTAGCAACTAACTCTTCTGTAGAAGGGCTAACTACATCAATAGTTTCACCAGAAGTAGATTTTCTCCACTCACCTCCAATGAATAATTCATATTCTTTTACAGCCATGTGTATTATTTTTTACTAATTTAAGATTTTATATAGAAAAAAGAGAAGAGACCAAAGAGAAGAGAAAAATGACATATTCGCTAAACTTATTGTTAGAATTAACCATCTCTTTTCTATTCTCTATTTACTCTCTTCTATGAAAAAGACTAACGCCCCATCCATCCACCATCAACTAACATAATGCTTCCGTGCATATATGAAGCTGCATCGGAACTTAAGAATACTGTTGGACCAGCAAAATCTTCTGGTTGTCCCCATCTTCCTGCAGGAATACGTGCTAAAATAGAATTTGCACGTTCTGGGTTGTTTCTTAATGCTTCTGTATTATCCGTAGAAATATACCCCGGGGCAATAGCGTTTACATTTACACCACTTCCTGCCCATTCGTTAGCGAAAGCCATAACTAACTGACCAATTGCTCCTTTAGAAGCTGCATAACCTGGTACTGTAATACCTCCTTGGAAAGTTAATAACGAAGCTGTAAATATAATTTTACCTTCACCACGTGCTACCATTTCTTTCCCGATCTCACGAGTTAAAATGAATTGTGCATTTTGGTTTACTTCGATTACTTTATCCCACATTTCATCTGGGTGCTCTGCCGCAGGAGTTCTTAAAATCGTACCCGCATTATTTACTAAAATGTCAATCCTTGGGAAATCGCCTTTTACAGCAGCGATGAATTCGTAAAGAGATTTACGGTTACTGAAATCACATTGGTAAGCCTTAAAATTTTTACCAACAGCTTTTACAGCTTCTTCTACAGCACTTCCTTCTAATTCTAAAGAAGCACTAACTCCAATTACATCAGCACCAGCTTCTGCTAAAGCCACTGCCATAGCTTTTCCAATACCTCTTTTACAACCTGTTACTAAGGCTGTCTTTCCTTCTAAACTAAATGTGTTTAAAACGCTCATTGTGTATACTATTTGTTATTGTTTGTTGATTATAATTGGCAATCCATTAATACCTTTAATCCATTAGGATTTTTATCGATATTTTCGAACACCTCTTGAATATTAGATAATGGTTGTACATCTGTAATCATATCCTCGAACGGTAATTCGTTTGCCGTGATTAAAGCGATTGATTTTTCGTAATCTTCTTTCTCGTAAACACGAGCTCCAATTAACTTTAATTCTTTCCAGAAGAACTTAAATAGATTTACTGGCTTAGGTTGTCCATGTATTGCTACCATAACGATGCGTCCACGAATACCTGCTACTTCAGTCATTACATCTAATGCTGGTTGAACACCTGCTACTTCGAAAACAACATCAGCTAAACGCCCTTCTGTTTTTTCTTTAACGTATTCCACTAAATCAACCTCGATAGGACTAACACAATCGAAACCTAATTCTTTCGCTTTTTCTATACGAACTGGGTTTACCTCAGAAATGATTACTTGTGCACCTGCTCCTTTAGCAACCATAGCTACTAACAAACCAATTGGTCCGCCACCTAAAACTACAGCTGTTTCTCCTGCTTTTAATTCTGATAAACGAACATCATGTGCTGCTACAGATAAGGGCTCGATTAATGCTGCCAATTTTAAGTCTGTTTCTGCTTTCAATTTATGTAAGGTAAAAGCAGGAACATTCCAGTACTGTTGCATAGAACCCGGACTATCGATTCCGATAAACTTTAACTCTTCACAAACATGGTTAAAACCTTTATCAGAAGCTTTAGCACCTCTATCATCTAAAGGACGTACAACTACCTTATCCCCTACTTCGTAACCTGTCACTCCTTCTCCTACTGCGTCGATAGTACCAGACATTTCGTGACCAATAGTTACAGGAATACTTACACGTTGATCCATCATTCCGTGGTAGATATGAACATCTGTTCCACAAACTCCGGAATACGCTACTTTGATGCGAACATCACCAGCTGCTGGTGCTTCAACTTCTTTTTCAATTACACTGAAGGTTTTATTACCCTCGTACCTAGTTGCTTTCAATGTGTTTTTATTAAATTTTAATAATTCTTGAAAATTCTATTTTCGATAATACCTCAAAAAACTCTTGAATACCAAACTTCATAATGACAAAAAATCAATCATTATAGAGTCTAACTTTCAAAAGCTAAATTAATTCTTAATTATCTTTTTGAGTATCTTTTTTCTTTTTTCCTGTTTTAGCCTTAGCACCTTGTGCAACATGAGAAGTCTTTCTATATGACTCAAATCTCATAATACTTTGATAATGCCAGCTATTATACACATGTGATAATCCCCAATCAAATACTGCTGTAGGGTTTTCTTTAGTTGCTTTTAAAGTTCTATTTAACCCAATAGCATGAGGCATATTCTGTCCTTTTACTGCCCCACGGATCTCAAAATTGATGCCGTCAGGTGCAAATTGAAATGTGTTTCTCTCTGGTCCATCTGTAGTAATCAAAGAAGCGATACCTCCATCTACTGGCCATACACAAATTTCGTGTCCAGAGTTAGAGATTGGATTATACTTTGACTTTACATATGGTCCTTTGGGATTATCTGCTACAGCAACACCATGGCGAATTTGACGTCCTCCATAAAGAATCTCTTCTCCCATTTGCTCTCCTTTATAGTAAAGGTAAAATTTACCATTAAACGGTAAAATACATGGATCGTGAACTTTATGAGAGTCAAAATCCCCTTTTTTCTCTACCATAAAACGATTTTGCTCTGTCCCTTTCCAAATTCCATTGTCAGCTGGTTTTAGGATTGGGGCTTTTGATTTTGTCCAAGGACCGTTTGGTGAGTTCGACCATGCCAAACCTACTTCATTTTTAGTTCTTACATCGTATGGAGACTTAATTGTTTGATAACACAGGTAATACATATCTTGCCATTGCATTACCTCGACCGTAAATACAGAACGATCATCGTAAGTCCCTTTTTCACCTAAAGGTATAGCAGCTTCTTTATCTTCTTTCCAAGTCCATCCGTCTTTAGATGTTGCATGCCAAATGGTACAACGATCCCAAGGAAATACTTTTTCGTTTTCTACGTCTCCGCCAAAACCATCTGTTTTACCAGTACTTCTCGAATACCACACATGATACAGACCATCTACCTTAATCACAGCAGAAGGGTCACGACGAACAACTCCTTCTTCGTAAGCTAAATCTCCTTTTAAAGATTTCATAGGGTTAAACACACGATACCAATCGTTCTCTACATATTGCCATTGCAGTGCTCTTTTTGAAGCAGTACTTAGGTAATCTCTATTTGTAATTCCAAAACGATCTAATTTCGCTTCTGATACATCTAATTTTTGTTCACAAGGTTTTTCTTCAGTTTGCCGAGAAACAGGTTTGTTACATCCTATTAACACAGCCGCTATTAATGCTGCAAAAGCGCTAACTTTTATTTTCATCGTTTTGCGTTATTTAATGTTTAATGTTATTTCGTTACTTAGTAAGGCTTGTGAAGAAGCTTTTATTGTTGATTTTCCTTTTGTATTCTTTGCTTGCACTATTAACAATGCACGTCCTTTGTGACTAAAAATTGTATCTGACTGATAGTCTTGCATACTTAGATGATCACCGTTATCTACACCAAGAACTTTTATATCCCCATTGATATCAAATGTAATTTTCTGATTTAAGTGTTTAATAGGAACTCCATTTTTATCTACAATTTGCGCAACTATATGAGCAACATCTTCATTATTGTTTATTAAGTCCATTTTATCTACAGATAACTGTACACGAGATGGCTTACCTGCTGTTATAATTTGATCTGAAACTATTTTACCTTTCTTAGTCCCAATAGCTTTTAACGTTCCTTTTGTATATGACACTGCCCATTTGTATATATGATCTTCAAAATCAGATAATTTCTTTTTCCCTAGAGATTCATTATTCAAAAACAACTCTACAGCATCACAATTCGAATACAATTCTACAATCAGCTTTTCTCCATCTTTCTGATAATTCCAATGCTCTTGAACTTCATGCCAAAACCACAAAGCTTTTTTCCAATACCCAGCTTTCTTTTCAATTATTTTACCCGAAGCCTTATCTACTTTATATTTTGATTTAGCTAAAGTGTTTGACACGATAAATAAATGAGGCTCATCATTCCACAATGATTTCATCATATGAAAACGAGGTTCTTTAAATCCCGCGAAATCTATCATTCCACATTTTAAACCTCTCATCACCTTTCCTCGTCGATTTGCTTCTCCCATATAATCGATACCAGTCCATAAGAAAGTACCCGAAATAAATGGGCGCTCTGCAATAGCCTTCCATTCGTGCCATTGCCCAACATTCTCTGTCCCCATTATCACTTTATTTGGATAATGTTCGTGAGCATAATCGTACATAACTCTTCTGTAACTAAATCCAGCAACATCTAAGGCACCTCCGTAACCCGATAACATACTTACAGATGGTAAAATAAGGTTAGCCGTCACATATCGAGTAGTATCTAATTCTCGTGTCCACTGCGATAACTTCTGTGCAGTCTCAGCACACACATAGTTACCTTTTAAGTATTTATTGTACTTCTTCGTTGGATCAAAATTCTCTTGTTGCTCTTTTACGAAATCATCGTAACGCTCTTTAATTTGTTCTTTAGGAATTGGTGGTGTACTAAAGAAATATCCTCCGGTCCACCCCATGTTGAAAAATCCTGATGCATGACGATGTACGGGATATGACCACTCGATTTCGTTACCAATACTCCACTGAAACACTGAAGGATGATTTCGATCACGCAGCATTGTATTGATTAAATCTTTGTGTGCCCATTTCTGAAAATGCTCTGCATAACCTCTAGAAACATAATCATCGTGACGATCTTCTTGGTTCCAACGTTTGTCTTTTGGATTATCCCACTCGTCAAAGAATTCGTTTTGTACTAAGAATCCCATCTCGTCACACAAATCTAAAAATTCTTCTGATGCAGGATTGTGCGAAACTCTGATTGCATTACACCCAGCTTTCTTAAGCAAATTGAAACGTCGTCTCCATACATCTTTAGGAACTGCTGCTCCAACTAAACCAGCATCATGATGCAAACACACCCCTTTTATTTTCATATTTTCTCCATTTAAGAAGAAACCTTTATCAGCATTAAATTTAATAGATCGTATTCCGATCGGCACAACTTCTCTATCTACAATCTCTCCTTGCTGTTCTATATTAACCATCGCTTGATATAAATAGGGATTATCTACACCCCATAATTGCGGGTTAGAAACCTCCTGTTGCAATTGAAACTCAGCTTCTGTTCCTGCTTTGACTGATAAGTTTTCTTTAGTAGTTGAAACAGCGACACCCTTTTTATTGAAAATTTCAAACACAATATTGAAATTTTTATCTATGTCAAAATTATTCTTCACTTTAACTTTAGCATCAATCGTAGCTGAAGATTTTGAAACTTTCGGTGTTGTAACAAACGTTCCCCAAATAGGAATATGCAGTTTGTTTTTAGTTACAAATTTCACTTTACGATAAATACCTGAACCAGAATACCAACGACTGTCAATATAACGAGAATGGTCTACTTTAACTTTTAATAAATTATTCCCTGCTGTTAATTCGTTAGTTATATCAAAATAAAAAGGTGCATATCCATATGGTCGTTCTCCTATGTACTTGTCATTTAACCAGTATTTACTGTTATTGTAAACGCCATCAAAGACAATATAATTTGTTGTTGAAGGATTTTTTTCTATCTGAAAGTCTTTTGTATACCAACCGATACCACCAGGTAAATAGGCTGTAGCGCCATTATAAATTGTATCAAACGAATGCTCTACACTCCAATCATGAGGCACGTTTAATACTTTCCAATCATCTTCGGTAAAAAAAGTATTAGAAACCTTTTTTTCTTTCTGGAGTTTGAATTTCCAATTTGTATTAAAGTCTTGATAAATTACTCTTGTCGACTTTTCTTGTACACAACCAACAAATAATACACTTATCAATATTACACTTTTTATCAGTGTTTTAATCATCTTTACTTTTTAGATGGTTAAGGTGAATGCGAAAACGTTAACGAAATAAGGCCTTTATAGGAAAGGCTTTAATTATAAAACGTATTTAATATCAAAATATTAACTAAAAAGTAATATTTAAAAGGTGTAAATATATAAAAAAACTCCCCCCTTTTTGACTCTAATATTACGAATGAAATCCTTTAACGTAATACAATCGATGGTATACACAGAAGATTTAATTCTCTCGTTTTTCACTCATTCAGTTCTAAATTATTGTCAGAAAATAATTTCCAAAAAAACTTATCTTTTTTTGTAACAAAATTTAAAGTTCGTACGTATATAGATATGAGTACCTTTTATAAACTTATAAAAATCCCCTTTTTACATGAGACAACTGAAGATTACGAAGCAGGTAACTAACAGGGAAACCGCATCCTTAGATAAGTATTTACAAGAAATTGGTAAAGTAGACCTTATTACTGCGGATGAAGAGGTAGAATTAGCCCAGCGAATTAAAGCTGGTGATATGCGTGCTTTGGATAAACTTACAAAAGCGAACTTACGTTTCGTGGTTTCTGTAGCAAAACAATATCAAAACCAAGGATTAACGCTTCCTGATCTTATTAACGAAGGTAATTTAGGGCTTATTAAAGCTGCTAAGCGTTTCGATGAAACTCGTGGGTTTAAATTTATTTCTTACGCAGTTTGGTGGATTCGTCAATCAATCCTACAAGCATTGGCAGAACAATCTCGTATTGTACGTCTTCCTTTAAATAAAATTGGATCGATCAATAAAATCAATAAGACTTATGCTTTCTTAGAGCAATCTCACGAGCGCCCACCAAGTGCAGAAGAAATTGCTAACGAGCTAGATATGACGGTTAATGATGTAAAAGAATCTCTAAAGAATTCTGGGCGTCATGTATCGATGGATGCACCTTTAGTAGAAGGTGAAGATTCTAATCTTTATGACGTATTAAAGTCAGGAGAGTCTCCAAACCCAGATCGTGATTTATTACACGAATCTTTAAAAACAGAAATCGAACGTGCATTAGAAACTTTAACACCTCGCGAAGCCGATGTTGTGCGCTTATATTTTGGTTTAGGTGACCAACATCCAATGACTTTAGAAGAAATCGGAGAAACTTTTGATCTTACTCGTGAGCGTGTCCGTCAGATTAAAGAAAAAGCTATTCGCAGATTAAAACATACCTCTAGAAGTAAAATCCTAAAAACATATTTAGGATAGTTCTTCTTTAATAGTAATACCTAAAAACTCAAGACTTTCGATTCTAGAATCAAGATTTATATATCATTGATTCTTGTTTCTATAGGTCTTGAGTTTTTTTTATTTTATTTTCAATCGGTTTCGAGTGTGTAAAATAAATATACCTGTAAAACCAAACACGAAATTACCATCGTTAAAATTAAAGTTATTAGGTGTTTGACTGATAAATGCGTCTTCGGTAGCACTTCGAATATTGGTTAACTGAAATTGTAACATGACATCACTTAATTCCCAATTAACACCAAAAGCAAGTGCATCGTAAGTTTTACGTGATTCTAAAGGGTTTGCTTGATAAAAATATTCTGTAGTTATAGATACATGACGTCCTGCATTAATTCTTCCTCCAAAACCTATAGCTAATAAATTTTCTGGATCATTTTTAAATCTACCTCTTAAATCAAAAACTCTTTACTTACTAAAATAAGGTATTATCATTTTTAACCATAAACTTTTCCTGTACCGCTATGGCTTAAAGTTTTCAACTCCCAATATTCCGTTTCAAGTGTGTTTTTTCCCTTTCACCAACCTTAATAGGTTGTAAAACTTAAGATTATCAGTTATTTGCAATAGTTAAACTACAAATAATTAAAACCATGAAAAAAGTCATTTTATTAGCATTATTACACACCTTTTTACTAGTAAGCTGTGATAGTGATAACGAAGATACCACAACACAACAACCCGGAGCAGGGATTACAAACGAACAAATTGGAGAATCTACGAATAACACTCCAGAGGTTTCTTCTGTTAATTCAATTAGATTAGCTGATAATAGTACTTTTGGAAAAATTTTAACTGATGCAGAAGGAAGATCATTATATTTCTTTTCTAAAGACACTAAAAAAGCATCCGAATGTAATGGTGGTTGTCTAGCGGCTTGGCCTGCTTTTTACAATAAAGATTTAACCTTAGACGAAGGTTTATCTACAGATGATTTTGGAGTAATTACTCGTGAAGATGGTTCGAAACAAAATACTTACAAAGGATGGCCTCTATATTACTTTGCTTCTGATGAAAAAGCAGGAGATACTAAAGGAGATGGTGTTACGAATAATTGGTTTATTGCAAAACCAGATTATTCACTAATGTATGCCCAAGCTAAATTGACCGGAGATGATCTTGAATTTTATATCACCAGTGCGACAGGCCGAACAATTTACGCTTTTGCAAACGATAACAAAAACGACAATAATTTCACAAAGTCTGATTTTACAAATAATAGCGTATGGCCTATTGTAGAAATTACAGTAGACAAAGTGCCAAGTATTTTAAATGTTACAGATTTCGGAACTATAGATGTATTTGGAAGAACTCAATTAACATACAAAGGACACCCTTTATACTATTTCGGAAATGACACTGAAAGAGGAGATGCTAAAGGTGTTAGTGGTATTTGGCCAACAGTAAATACAGATACTACAGCTGCTTTAGATGCTTTAGATGCTTTAGAATTATAATCCCCCTTTTACAAATCGAGGAAGATATTTTATTAGTACTTCCTCTATTCTTTAATGCTAAAATATAGAATCATGAAACCATTATCATCTTTATTGTTATTAACATTACTAGTTGGAAGTCTTTTTTCTTGTGAAAATAATGTCGAGGAAGATACTACCATTGCGCTTGATCCTGTGAGTGAAACCCCTGTAGATTCTGAAGTCCCTACACCTCAGGAAACCCCTAATGAACCTCAACCAGACACACCTCCTACAGATACCCCTGATCCTAATCCAGCTCCGCAACCCGTAGTTATTTCTTTTTCAGAAGACGTTAAACCTATTTTCGATAGTCGTTGTTTTGAATGCCATAGAGGAAATCGATTCCCAGATGTACGGACACATGCCAGTATTGCAACAAATGCAGCAATTATTAAATCGGTTATTGTAAGCCGAAGAATGCCGTTAGGAGGTTCTCTACCAAACGAACAGATTGAATTGATACGCGACTGGATTGATAATGGAGCCTTAAATAACTAAACTATGAAATCAAACAAGAAAACGTATCTGTTTATTGGGCTCTTCCTCATTTTTTTAGGGCTTAGTTTTGGGATATTCAAATACAATAAACCTCATCTAAATATTGCTAAAAGTAAAACAACCGTGCATATAAACGATACTTCTTTAGTAGAAGCGTTTCATGCAAACGAAACTCTTGCAAATGCGAAATATTTAGATCAGATTATCGAAGTAAAAGGTAGGATATCTGAAATAACAAAAAATCACTCATCTCCTATAATATCTTTAGGTAAAGGCGATTTATTTGGTAATGTTGTATGTCACCTTTCTCCGCAAGAAATATTAAAAGTAAATCAGTTAGAAATCGGGAAGACAATAATTATAAAAGGTATTTGTACTGGATTTCTTATGGATGTCACTATTTCTAATGCTATTATTCAATAATTTAAAAAAATACTAAATGAAAACTATATTAATAATGGCCTTTCTATTCGGCCTTCAAATTTCTTTTGCTCAAGGAAAATATTTTACCAAAAGTGGACATATCGATTTCTTTTCGCATTCTCCCTTAGAAGACATTAAAGCCAATAATGACCAAGTATTAAGTATTATAGATACTTCTAATGACGAAGTTGTCATTTATGTGTTGATGAAATCATTTATGTTTAAAAAAGCATTGATGCAAGAACACTTTAATGAAAACTATGTTGAATCTGACAAATTTCCGAAGTCTATTTTTAAAGGGACTATGGCAGGTTATGATGTTACTAAAAGTGGAGACCAAGAAGTAACTTTAAAAGGGTCACTAAGTTTACACGGAAAAACTGCTCCTGTAGACACCAAAGCTATCTTCAATTCATCTAATAGCTCTATTAGACTTAAAGGAAGTTTTATGGTAACTGTAGCTGACTTTGCTATTCCTATTCCAAGAACTGTGGTAGACAATATTGCCAAAGAAATTAAAGTAACCTTCGATTTAACTCACGAATCTTATCCTAAAAAACAATGAAACAGTTTATTTATACAGTATTTATTTTGTTAGGATTACAAGTGAATGCACAAGATTTGGCTGCTATTTTAGATAGTCAAATACCACAAACTAAAGAATATGTAGAGGCTACTTTTAAAGGCACACGTATAATTAATGGACACTCGGTAGAGAACCGTAAAAAAGGAACTTTAGAGTTTTTGATCATGCATAGATTCGGTCGTGTAAATCTAGGAGCCGAAGATTTTTGGGGACTAGATCAATCAAATATTCGAATGGCACTAGAATATTCAGTGGTTGACGATTTAATGGTAGGTATTGGTCGAAGTAGTTTCGATAAAACCTTCGATGGTTTCATAAAATATAAATTATTGAAACAACGCAAAGATAAAGGGGCTTTCCCTTTTTCTGCTTCGCTTTTTGCAAGTACAGCCTATACGATGCCAAGAAGTTTTGACCCACCAGAGAAGCCTAAATCTTTTATAAAAAATTCTAGCTATGTAGCACAAATACTACTTGCTAGTAAAGTGAATTCAGCATTTTCACTCCAAATAAGTCCTACTTTTATACACCGTAACTCTGTACCGCTACAATCAGATCCACATGATATTTTTGCCATGGGTGCAGGGCTAAGGTATAAATTAACCAATCGCATGGCGATTAGTGCCGAGTACTTTCATCAGTTCGATCAGTTAGAATCTTTGTTCGAAGAGCCACAAGATGCTTTAGCATTTGCAGTAGAATTCGAAACAGGTGGACATGTATTTCAAATCATTCTTTCGAATGCTATTACCATGGTAGAAAAGAGTTTTATTACCGAAACTACTGATAATTTTTTCGATGGTGATATTCACTTAGGGTTCAATATTTCGAGAGCTTTTCAGGTAGGCAAGCACGGAAAGAAGAAAACCTCTAAGCACAGAAAAAGTAAAAAAGGTTAAAAACGAGTAATCTTCGAGTATGATTTTCTAATAAGAATTTCACATATATGCGAAATTATTGTTGGTAAATCGTATAATCATTCCGAATATTCGTATCCAGAAATTACCCTTGACTTCGCTCGGGTTTCGTACCCCTAAACGAACCCTGAGCGATAGCCAAAGGATGACGTCTAATAAATCAATTCTTATTTTAACAATATCATGTACCAAAAAAGATATAAAGTTACCGGTGAAGATGTAGATGATTTTATGGTAATGCAGGAAGACGCTTATAAAATGTATAGTGTTTCGTCTTTGAAGAGTTTTTTATACGAAACGAATCGAACAAAAAATATTTCAAATACCTTCTTGACAACAAAAAAAGTTAGCCAAGAAATTAAATACTATAAAGATTTAATGTTTACTCAACAATTCGTTATCAATTTAGATATCGTAGAAATTCAAGAAGGATCTTTTAATATCCAAAATCGATTTTTTAATACAAATAATGAATTGTGTGTGGTTACCTCGTTAAGAATAAATTAATAGTACGATTTAAATCCTAACACACAAAACATTTTAAATTCTTCTTCTATTCTACCCCTAATACCTCAGCTAAACTCTCTCTAAATAGGAAGCCCAGGCTAACAACACATCTATGTCTATTAGTCGTATTATAAATAATTGGTTCAAAAAGAATAAGCATTTATTCTTCACATACCGAGATGGTTTTTATCACTTAAACTTCGTGGCAAATTCTCCTCGATTAATGATCGAGAGTTTCAAAAAAATGTTGTTTTGTAAGCACGACGCTTTAACTAATACAATCTTTACAGACTCTCCTTTTAATAGAGCCAAAATACGATACGCTTTTTTAGAAGAAGGACTAGCAATTATTAATTATGAAATGATTTACAAGAAAAATGTAAGTTACCATCAAGTAATTAATGAAGAAATTCTTAATGATTATTACACACTGAGTTTTAATGTTTTTTCTAATCAAACAAATACAGATACTATTATTTTAAAATCCTTAAGTTTCTCTAACAAAAAATGGATTTTAACAAAACCTAGTTTACTAGCTCATAGTAGTTATTTTAAAAATTCAGAGGGCGAAAGTATTATCATTTATTTTAATCAAAAGTGGTTAGAAAACTACATTCAAAATGACAAAGCTTATTGTACTTCAAAAGTTAAACACTTTTTCGAAAGTGATGAAGAGTTTGTAGTGTGGCCCGACAATATAATAGAGTTATCTAATTTAGCACTAAATATTCAACATATTTTAAAAGAAGATGGCCCCGATAATTCGCTACTTTTAAAGTATAAAACTTTCGAATTAATTTCCTCTTTTATTCGTACTTATGACCCCCAAAATATTTTTAAGAATTATAAAAATTTAAATAAAAAAGACCTCTTAAAAATAAATAAAGTTGAATTTTTTCTAATGGAAAATATTCAACAAAAATTTATAGGTATTGAAAAACTAAGTCAACAATTCTCTATTTCTCCAACCAAACTTAAGAGTGATTTTAAATCCGTCTATGGCATAGGGATTTTTACGTACTATCGTAAAAAACAAATGAAAATCTCTAAAGAGCTATTAGAAAAAGGAGATCTACAAATACAAGAAGTAGCGCAGCTTTTTGGCTATGAAAATCGAAGCAAATTTTCTAAGGCTTTCGAATCTGTAAACGGAATACTTCCATCTAAAGTGGTTTTTAGTAATTGCCATTAAAAGCTATAGCCTTCCTTGATTTGTCTACGCGAAGTTAGATCAATCAATCAATCGCAAAATTTACAAAAATCCATATATAAAATTCCTCTTTATACTATTTCCTATATGAATTTATCTTAAATAAAAATGATGAATTTAGGGAATTATACAAATCAGAAAAAATAAGCATAATACATACTACGGTTCTTTTTTATGCCGACGTAGAATTTCTAGAGGCGCTTTTTAATTCGGTAAATTCATATAGGAAATGGTATTAAAGTACATTCCCAATAAGTTTTCAATTTGGTCAGAAAAAACTATTCCTCTTTAACCCTATCTTTTTCACTTTCCATATTACTTTTTCATTTTGAATAAAATTGATTCCTTTTTAAACAAAAAAGTTCCTCTTCAACAGAGTATCGTTTAGAAAAGCCTACTACTATCATAGCTTTGTAAGTGTAAGTAATCAAAATATCTATCACTAAAATTATCACTTATGAATACGCTGAAGAACACTCTGATCATACTATTAGTTAGTATTAAACCTATTCTTTCGTCGGGACAAGCTTTGGCAAGTATTGATGAAAATGATGTTGTAAACAACTTCGTAGAAACTAAAAACTATGATGCTTGGTCTAAAATTTTAAGAAAAAATGCAAGTGTTGTTGGTGCCATAAACTATACAGGGTTTAAAAGAGACCATAGAGAATTTAATCGCATTCTAAAAGATTTAGCCACTACGGAGGTGAAAAGGTCTTGGACTAGAAAGGCAGAATTAGCACATTGGATTAATGTTTACAATGCCTATTCGATAAAATTGATCTCCGATCATTTCCCTGCAAAAACACTTGCTGAAATAGGTAAAGTAGAAAAGATCAAATTCTTTGAAATCAAGAATGAAATGATGAGTCTTCATGACCTCGAAGCAATCATAAAAACATACGGAGATGTAAGAGCTCTACTTGTACTACATAGAGGTGCTAAGTCTGCTATTAAAATAAATAAAAACGCTTACACTGCAGAAAACTTAGAAGAAACCTTAGATAAAAGAGTACGTGTTTTTATTCATAATCAAGAAAAAAATAACATCTCCGCTAAGGAGGCTAAAGTTTCTAGTTTGATTAAAAACTACAAAAAAGAAATCGATAAAGAATATGGTAGTATCAAAAAGTTCCTAAACACTTACAGCAAGATTAGCTTAAACTATGGTCAAAAGATTGAATTTATAAATTACAACGATACTATTGACTCTTATCAACAAACCTTTTAAGGCGTAAAAAAACTCACCTAATAATTCATTGATTTTTTGTGTTAGTTAAGGATCTTAAATCCTTTTTTAAAAGCTCTATTTTAGGGCTTTTTTTGTTTGAAACGATTCCCCTCAAATGTCATAAATCACATACTTTATTGACCTTAAATTATTAAACAGATTAGTATTATTGTTATTTAATACAGTTTTAGGACTAGTGTCCGTATTCAAAAAATACCTCGTGGTATAGTATAAAAATTTTTCAAACTAAATTAAGGTTCACGATTGAATCCTAATTTCAGTTTGAGTCTAAATTAACAGAATAATTATAATGAAAGTATAGGAGCTCAATTGCTCATTAAAATTTATTTACAACTTCCCATCTTGATAGACTCGACAGTAATATCATTAGAAGCATTACCAGCTATTACAATAGTTCCGTAGGCAGAATCACTATCTGGATTGTTAATAATACCTGAAATTCCGCATAGATCAACTAGTTGTCCATTGTTTCGAATACTAATATCGTCAATGATTCTATTCACCATATTACCATTAGCAGTTTCTTTTGCAATTGAAAGATTTACGCCTTCTAATCCATTTAGAGAAGTTAAAAATCTATTATCCTGAATCACTAAGTCTCCATCTATAGTTCTAATATTCTCTGCTCCAAGAAAGTTTCTTATCAATCTATTGTTTGTAACTTTTAAATCCCCTATTAAATTTAATGGTCTTAAAAAATCAAGACTTTGAAGATTCGTATTATTCGCAAGTTCTATATTAAATTTAGAAGAGACTAAACCAGTAAGTTGATTTAAAGACTCTATCTTTTCGTTAGATGCAACAGTAAGTCTATTCGTTACATTGATATTCTCTAGACCTTTCAAATCTTCCAATTCTCTATTATTAGTAACCTCTAAACGTTTTACTTTCTTAAAAATACTTAATGCCGATAAGTTTAGAATAGGATCATTTCCTGCATTAATCACTGAAGAAATTAAAATATCGTCCACTTCATCAGGAACTTCGTCATAAAACTCTGCAGCAAATAAATCTATCTCGGATTGCGATCTAAACTCCCAATCTTTCTGTAACGTCTTTTTGGGAATTCCTGCTCCTTCTAAATTGACAAATTTGTCATTCTTAAAATTACTTTTTATAAATAAATCTGTATCGTATCGAATAAAATCTTTAGGTTGAAAATTAACTAAAATAGTGTCCCTAGCTCCAGGAACAAGTATTAAATTATCTACTTTCGAAGTAGTAAATACACCAGAAACATTATCATTAATAACAATTTCATTGATTATTAAATCGGCATCTCCTGTATTTTCGATAGCTATTTCTTTTGTCTCTGATTGAAATTTAAAAAGTGCATTAAACACTAAATCAGTTGTATCAACTTCCAAAACTGGACCATCTGGTCGTAATGGATCTGCTTCGACACAGCCTATTAAAGTCAATAAAAAAAATATTGGAATTAAAATATTAGTAGGTCTTTTCATGATTTAGGTAGATTTAGGTAGATCGGACTAGGGATATTATTTTAAAAATTTTATAGTACCAGGATATTTATATACTTCATTATCTCCTGCTTTCACAGCTCCGATAATCGGAAATAGGATTGCTATAACACCTAATCCCCACAATAAAGCAAAGCCAATCAGCAAAAGACATAATACCAATGCAGTACCTATATAAAGGTAAAAGGTAATCATAAAATTGATAATATTTTTACCATGGACATCCACTTTAGTATTATTATCTTTAAATGAAGTCCACATCACTATAGGAACTATAATTCCTGCAAACGGTACAATGTAACCTGCAAATTGAGCTAAATGCATATAACCAAATATTGTTTTAACTCTATTCCCCATGGCTTAAAATTACTTGATTGTATTTCTGTTTTATATGTTTCCAATGTATCTTCTTTAGCGTAATCTAAATTACAAAATTATGCCTAAGTTGTTAACCCTCTATGATAATAGACAAAAACTTTAAAATGAGTAAAAGTAATACCATTAAACTAAATACTTCTATTCTTCCAAAAGAAACCTGTTTTGTAGGATAGATCGATATTACGAAAAATCTATTGTAAAAAAGACAATAAAACATCAGTTATTTAGCTAAAAATTATTGGTATCCAATTAAAATTCCCTAAAAAATGGCAAATCCTTTAAAACACTGACTTTAAGATAGTTTTTCACTAGTATCCTAAAGTTACGGATTTCAGAAAAAATCAAAAACTTTAAATGCTTTGTTTTTAATGACTTTAAAAAGCTTGAGCGTCAAAATGCTGAGAAAAGAAATTTTCTAAGACGAATCAAAAATATCTAAGTTCAAAATTTGTAACAACTTGATTCATAAAATCTATTTTCTCTTCTCTTTCGGTCAAACGGTCTTTATGCTAAAGTTTCGGAAGCTAACGATCTAAATTATTTAAACAATTAGAAACACGAGTAGCGTGCTTCTTTATTTTGTCCACGTTTAAAGGCTTAGTTTCATAAAAAGACAAATCTTGGCAACAACTCATACTTGTAGTTGCAATTTTACCACTATCACTAGTAGACAACATGACAACATGAATTTTTTTAGAAGATTCTAATTTTTTAAATGCTTCTAAAAACTCCCAACCATTAAAAGCTGGCATATTTACATCTAGAAAAATTAGATCTGGTAAATTCTCTGGAATGTCTAAATTCTCTTTGATATAATCGAATGCTTTTGTGCTGTGATTAAAAACTTCTACACGATCGAATAATTTCGAGCGTATTGCTAACCGTTTATTCACAATTGTAGTGGGTTTATCATCGTCGATAAAAAAAACCTGTAACATTAAGATAGTCTTTGTAGTTTATCTGTTAAAGCAATGTACAAAAAGCTATATTTACATTCCTAAATTTTATAGAAGTAAATATATTTATTGGACAGAATCCCTAAAAAATCGATGTTTAAAACCTTACTTTTTTTGGTGACTTTATCTTTTGTAACCACATCAATCACTGCTCAAATAGGAGAAAAAAAAGTCTTCAATATCGATTTTTCTGATTTTAACATAAAAAAAGAAAACGAAAAAAGGTCTAATTCTGAAGACATTAACCCTACTAAAGAAATTTCTGATTTAAACATATTAAATTTTAAAAAAACTAAACCAAGTCTTAGTATCTTAAATAATAGTGGTTTTGTAATTAAAAGCAATATTAACCCTAATGACCTTGGGAAACTTAATCCGAAAAACAGAGATGTATTTGGAAAAAAGAGTGATATAGCAAGATATAAAATCAAAAAACTTCCCAAACAACTTAAAAATATTGAACCAGGAGCTAAACTTGTTTTTACAGATCAAAACCTAGGAGAAATCATTACACAAAGTGAATATCTAGATATATATTATAGAGACCATGGTCAAATTGACGGTGATATCATCAAAATCAATGTAGATGAAGCTCCATTTGTTGGTAAAGTAGTTCTTGGTTCTAGAAATAAATCTGTTAGATTGTATCTAAAACCAGGGTTTACAAAAATTGACCTCTACAGTGTTTTCGATGGTCGCCTATACCCTAATACCGTAGAATGGGTAATAAAAGATGATCAGAAAAGAACTGTTGCAGATAATGTACTTTCCGTTAGCAAGGGTTTCAAAGGGACCATAGTAGTAATAAAAAACTAATTACGTTTGTTCTTCTCCATAATCCAACGACTCATATATTCTGTAGATCTCATCGAATGATGCCAAAATAATTGTCCTACAATATTCTTTTGCCTGTGCTTTTCTAAGTTTTCAGATATGTTGTTTATTTCTCCACCTAAAATTTTAAAATAACATTCTTTATCAAAATGATGCTTCAAAATAGGTGCTAATCTATCTTTGATGACATTCCATTTTAATTCATCTTTATATAATTTAGCAACCCCTTCTATAAATTCTATATCATCATCAATTACAATGGTTGTAACTATATCATCTAAAAACATAGCCTCTGCACCAACAGAAGAAGTCACAAATGGCAATTGATGTTCCATTGCTTTTAAAAACTTCCCCTTCTGCCCTGCTCCAAAAGGAATAGGTGCTACTAATAGTCGGTATTCTGAAAAAGGAGTTGTAACATCTTCTATATATCCTTTTACATGGAAACGCTCTTTTGTATTGGTTAGCTGTAAATGTTTCTGTTGTGCATGACTTCCATAAATATGTAATTCTACATTAGGAAGTTTTTGCTGCAATAAAGGCCAGATATTTTTTTTTAACCGTAAAACAGTTTGCCAGTTCGGTTCGTGTAAAAAGTTTCCTATAAAAAATAAATCTTTTCGTTCTTGAAAACATCGAATTGAATCTAGAGCTCCATCACTTAATAAAGGAAAATAGCATAAAATACTCGAGGGTATGTTATAATCCTTAACTAAAAAATTTAACTCAACTTTAGAAATAATCAAAGACATATCAGAACGGTAGATACTTGCCAACTCACGCTTTGCAATATCAGAAATCCCCTTAGTTTTTTTGCCTTTATAATGCTGTTCTCGTTCTTTTCTTACAAAATGAAGGTCTTCTGTATCTAAAACTCGAATCGCGTTAGGACATATATTTCGAACTCTCCAAGAGAACTGTTCTTCGACCATAAAACGATCGAACAACACGATAGCAGGGGCTATTTCTTTTAATAATACATTAAATTGATCATCATTTATGGTAATTTTGTGTTGCTGAATATTGAATTCAGAAAAAAATTGAAACCCTTCTGGTTTTTGAGCTGCAGATGCAAAATGAATTGCATAACCCATTTGACCAAAGCACTCTAACAAATGTGTCATATGCTCTCCTGCGGCAGTTGCATTCGGTTGTGGCCAAACATGACCTAGAACCAATAATTTTTCTCTATTTTTATCCAATAATATTACATTTTAGAAGTTATAAAAACATGAGCTCATTTTTCAAATATATTGCTTTCGTTAGTTTTTGTGTTGTTTTTACCTTTGGATGTGGAGATGACAATGATGATTTTGTAGCTGCAAACGATGTTACCAATATCAATAAGGAACGCGGTATTGTGTTTGGGTTTGTAGACATAGATTGCGCCGCTAGAAATAGAGATAATAATGATATCGAATGTAATGACGTTTATCGCTACACTATAACAAATGGAGTGGCTGAAATACGCAAAACGAATATCAACAAAAATGCTTCTGACAGTTGGACTTTTAGAAATGAACCATTCGGAAAAGAGTTTCTAGCTGATGGTATGGAAAATCTTCCTCGGGGTTTAAGAGATTTTTCTATACCAGATAATTCTTTCAAAATTAACGAAGATCACTATGTATTTGAATACGAAACGCCTGCCGGAAGACAAGCGCTGCGTTTTAATACTATTCCTGCGGGAGCTAGTGATGAAATTAGAACTTACTTAAATAAAATGATACGAGTTACTGAGATGCTTACAGATTAAGCATTCTCCTCTTTAAACAAAACAATTATTTTTTCAACTACTTCTGGGTTTAACAATGTAGAGATATCTCCTAGTTGATCTTCTTCACCCGAAGCTATCTTTCTAAGAATACGTCTCATAATTTTGCCACTTCGCGTTTTGGGTAAAGCTGGCACAAAAATTACTTTGTCTGGTTTTGCAATAGATCCAATAGTAGACGCTATTTGATTGCGTATTTCTTTTATTAGTGTATCAGTAGTCATAACATCTTTATGAACCGTAACATAGGCACAAAGAGCATTTCCTTTGATTGTATGAGGATAACCGATTACTGCAGACTCAGCAACCTCTGTATGTTCGTTAATAGCGTTTTCAATAGGTGCTGTTCCTAAATTATGCCCAGAGACTATGATTACATCGTCAACACGACCTGTAATTCTATAATTACCACTAGCATCTCGGTAAGC
>CALFUO010000128.1 GCA_937929895.1 uncultured Aquimarina sp. | reverse complement strand
CGATAATTATGAGTGAAGCTGCTATTATACCTTTGTACTACGAAGAAGTAATTCGTTTTACACAACCCAATGTCGTGGGGCTACCTATCAATGCACAAGATTTTTTGTATTTGAAGAGGGTTAAGAAAGTATCCAGTAGATAGTATTAAGTATCAAGACATAAAACGAAATGAAATAAAGCTAACTAACAATAACTCCCCTACTATTTTTAAACTCCCTAAGAATCTTGCCAATAAAAAATATCAGTTCTTATTTCTTGAAATAGAATAATCTTCACAATCATCCGAAACTTTAGAATAAAGACCGTTTCACTGAAAGAGAAGAGAAAATAGACTTTATAAATCAAGTCGTTACAAATTTTAAACTTAGATATTTTTGATTCGTCTTAGAAAATATCTTTTCTCAGTATTTTGACGCTCAAGCTTTTTGAATCACTAAAAACAAAGCATTTAAACATTTGATTTTTCTAAAATCCGAAACTTTCGGATACTAATGAATAATCTTAAATCTTTCGCTGGTATTAGTGAAATCTTAATACTAAATACTTTGTACATTATACTTATTTAAAGTATTTTTGCATTCTCTTTGAATCAACCTCTGGCGAAAATATCGTGATATGTTGTTTTGATATAATATTTATTTTATCCTAAAATGGAAAATTTAATCAAATTTGTTCAGGACGAGTTCGTAACAAGAAATGAATTACCTGAATTCGCTGCTGGTGATACAATCACAGTATACTACGAAATTAAAGAAGGTGAAAAAAGCCGTACTCAGTTCTTCCGCGGTGTAGTATTACAAAGAAGAGGTACTGGTACTTCTGAAACGTTTACTATTCGTAAAATGTCAGGAACTGTTGGTGTAGAACGTATTTTTCCAGTAAACTTACCATCTATCCAGAAAATCGAAGTTAACAAGCGTGGTAAAGTACGTAGAGCTCGTATCTTTTACTTCCGTGAACTTACAGGAAAGAAAGCACGTATCAAAGAAAGAAGATAATTTCTATCTTTTACCGTATAGAGCCATCCAAAGGGATGGCTTTTTTTTTGCCTAAAAATAGAATCTTAACACTTTTTCTATATCAAGATTTTCATAATCTTAAAATTTGAAGCTATTTTTATTAACTGCGTAAATCCACTTATGCTGAATATACAAAACGGTTTATTTAGTATCTTCGCTAACATTTTTACCGCAAACGAAATAGTTAAAAAACCTAAATAACTTTAATAGCATTATGTCTCAGATTTCAAAGATAATGTATACGAAGACGGACGAAGCGCCGGCTTTAGCAACCGCATCATGGTTACCTATTGTAAAAAGTTTTACAAAAACTGCTAATATTGAAATCGAAACCAAAGACATCTCTCTTGCTGGTAGAATTTTAGCTAATTTTCCTGATGCGTTAACCGAAGATCAAAAAATCGGTGATGCCTTAGCTGAATTAGGAGCTTTAGCAAAAACTCCAGAAGCTAACATTATCAAACTACCAAATATTAGTGCTTCTATCCCTCAGTTAACTGCTGCAATTGCAGAACTACAAGCTGCTGGATACCAAATACCAAGTTACCCAGCAGAACCTTCTAATGAAGCCGAAGCTGATATCAAAAAGCGTTACGCTAAAGTATTAGGTAGTGCTGTAAACCCAGTATTACGTGAAGGAAACTCGGATCGTCGTGCTCCTAAGCCAGTAAAGCAATACGCAAAAAGCAACCCACATAGTATGGGTGCTTGGTCGGCTGATTCTAAATCTCATGTAGCTACTATGAGTAGTGGAGATTTTAGAGCTAACGAAAAATCAGTTACGGTAGCTGCTGCAACTTCTGTAAATATCATTCATACAGATACTGCTGGTAACAGTAAAGAATTACTTGGTGGATTAGCATTATTAGATGGAGAAGTAATCGATGCTACATATTTAAGCAAAAAAGCACTTTTAAGTTTTATTTCAGAACAAATCGCTGACGCAAAAGCACAAGGAATATTATTCTCTTTACACATGAAAGCTACCATGATGAAGGTTTCAGATCCTATCATTTTTGGTCATGTTGTAAAAGTGTTCTTTAAGGATGTATATACAAAATACGCTGACACTTTAGATCAATTAGGAGTTAGCGAAAATAATGGTTTTGGTGATTTAGTTGCCAAAATCGAAAGCTTACCAGCTGATCAAAAAGCAGCTATTGATACAGATATCAAAGCAGCTTTAGAAAATGGACCTGATTTAGCCATGGTAAATTCTGATAAAGGAATTACCAACTTACACGTACCTAGTGATATTATTATCGATGCTTCTATGCCTGCCATGATCCGTAACTCGGGACAGATGTGGAATGCAGAAGGTAAGTCACAAGATACAAAAGCTGTGATCCCTGACAGTAGCTATGCTGGTATTTACCAAGAGACTATCGAATTTTGTAAGCAAAACGGAGCTTTTGACCCAACTACTATGGGTACTGTACCTAATGTAGGTTTAATGGCACAAAAAGCTGAGGAATATGGTTCTCACAACAAAACTTTCGAAATCGCTGCTGACGGAAAAGTAGAAGTCGTAGACGCAAAAGGTAATGTATTATTGAGCCACGATGTAGAAGCTGGTGATATTTGGAGAATGTGTCAAACTAAAGATTTACCTATTCAAGACTGGATAAAACTAGCTGTTAACAGAGCACGAGCTACAGGTGTACCTACCATTTTCTGGTTAAATGAAGAAAGAGCTCACGATAGAGAGTTAATCGAGAAAGTAAATACTTATTTACCAAACCACGATACAACAGGTTTAGACATCCGTATCCTCTCTCCTGTAGAAGCTACTAAAGTTTCTTTAGAGAGAATGAAAAAGGGAGAAGATACTATTTCTGTAACAGGTAACGTATTACGTGATTACAATACTGACTTATTCCCAATCTTAGAAGTAGGAACTTCTGCAAAAATGTTATCTATTGTACCATTAATGAATGGTGGTGGATTATTTGAAACTGGTGCAGGAGGTTCTGCCCCTAAACACGTACAACAGTTTGTAAAAGAAGGACACTTACGTTGGGATTCTTTAGGAGAATTCTTAGCATTAGCTGTTTCTTTAGAGCACACAGGGAATACTACTAGTAACGACAATGCATTAGTATTAGCTGAAGCTTTAGATGTTGCCACAACAAAATTCTTAGAAAACGATAAGTCACCTTCTCGTAAAGTAAACGAATTAGACAACCGTGGTAGTCACTACTATTTAGCATCTTACTGGGCTGAAGCTTTAGCAAACCAAGATAAGAGTGCAGAATTGAAAGCTAAATTTACGCCTATTGCAGAACAGTTAGCTTCTAACGAAGCGACTATCATTAAAGAATTAAATGACGCACAAGGATCTACTGAAGATTTAGGAGGATATTATTTTACTTCCGAAGACAAAGTAACCGCAGCTATGCGCCCAAGCGCAACTTTAAATGGAATTTTAGCACAAATTGGATAAGATTTAAGTCTTACAATTTGTCATCACACAAAAGAGGTAAACCGATTGGTTTACCTCTTTCTTTTTAATAAGGGTTTTGCAAATTATGATTGCATTGCTAATGCCTTTGCTTCCATAACTTTCGCTTTTGCTGCCAAGAACTTCGCCTGTCTCTCTGGAGACATTTGTATTTGCACTAGTCTCCAGGTCAAATTATACGTATGCACTTCGAAGCCCTCGGGGATTGTACCGAAGAATGAATAATTAGAATTCAAATCTGTTGTTGCATAAGAAGGTTGCCCTTCTGTAAATAATTTCAACTCGCAGACCAAACCATTAATTGTTCCTGTTACCGAACGATAATACTGCCACACTAAAGAAGTATCTGCAATAACATTCGATAAATCTCTAAAACCATCCATAGGTCTTCCCGAGGTATTATAAGGTGTTGTAGACGAATTAGTAAAATCGTAAGACATTGTATCTACAATTTCTTTACCTCCTAAACTAATAGGTGTGTAATCGAATCCCGAAACCTGAGACTTAATTACATCCTTTACTTTAGAATCTGGGTTTACAGTGTCTAATTGAAGATTTTCGAAATAACAGAACAGTCCTACTATTCTGAAGCTAACTTGTACAGCCATATTGATAAAAATTTAAATTGGTTACAACTAATTGTTTCCCAAACATATAATATCAAAACTTCGATTCAAAAGAAATATTTTGTTTAATAAAATTTTAATATTTCAAAACAAATCAAAAGTTAATTTAACATAAAAGAGTTAAAATATTTAACACAGAAAGAGTCGGTATAATTTCATATCATTGAGACACAATTCTCAGTACCATGTCATCGACGCAACTAAAACGCTATTTCAATAAAATCACCGAGTTATCGGAACACGACCTAGATAATATTTGTTCTAAATTCGAATTGGAAGTTATCAAAAAGGGAAAATTCGTACTTACCCAAGGTGAAGTATGTAAATTCGAAGGCTTTGTAACCAAAGGTTGTTTTCGCATTTTTAGCATCGATAAAAATGGTAATGAGAGAAATCTATATATCGCTGTAGAGAATTGGTGGTTAATGGATATTGACAGTTTTACCAACGGTTGTCCGTCTGAACTAAATATCGAAGCTTTAGAAGATAGTGAGGTTTTATTTATTTCTAAATCGGACAAAGACACCTTGTATCGTGATGTATCGAGTACCGAAAAACTTTTCCGTATTATGTCTCAAAAAGCAGTAGTCGCTTGGCAAAAAAGGCTAATACGAAATCACTGCTTAACCGCAAAAGAACGCTACTGGTTCCTTTTAGAAACCTACCCTGATATTGTTGCTCGATTAAATGATAGACAGATAGCGAAATATTTGGGTATTTCTCACGAATTTTTAAGTAAAATAAAAAAACTTCGCTAGAAACGGAAGGTTTGATTTTTAGTTTAGCCCCATAAGGGTAACACATCGAAGACTATTAATAGAGTATCTAAAATGTAGTACGACTCATGCATTCTTTTTTTATCTTTAATAATTAGATATTTCACTTTTTATCTAGAGGTGCTCTACTGGATAGACTAATACTAATTAATACGCTTTTAATTGATAAAATAATCGGTTGAATGATTATGAAGACATGAATTATTAATGAAACTAAAACTATTTTTAATATCCCTTTTATTATACTGTAGTTCTGTATTTTCACAAATCAGTTACTTTTATGATGCAAGTGGTAATTTGGATGTAAATGGCATTGAAAAACAAGCCTTCAAATCGTATCAAAAACCCATCAATAAAGGATTTGTAAAAGGAAATTATTGGTTTTTAATAACTACAGATACTCCTAAAACAGTTCAATTTATCAATAGGCATATCAGTAAAATAACCGCTTTTTGTCATCAAAAGACAATCTTACCAAAGTTCCATCAAAGGTTTTTTACGTTTTCGTTACCTGAAGATTCTACAATTTTCATCAAAGTAAAACTCCATAAAGAGGCTTATATTCCTATACAGCTTTACGAGAAATCTGAATTTGAGTATGCAGAGCAAAATAATTTATTGTTAATAGGTTTTTATTTTGGCTTTGTTTTCGTGATTCTAATTATTAATCTCTTTTATTACTTTTCGTTTAAAGAGGCTACTTTTTTATACTACACGGGT
>CALFUO010000127.1 GCA_937929895.1 uncultured Aquimarina sp. | reverse complement strand
TATTTCTTTGGTTCGCTCTTTTACTACAATGAGCATAATGTTAGCAACACCTACAATCCCTGTAAGTAATGTTGTTATTCCAATTCCCCAAAAGAAAATTTTTAGTCCATAATTCAACATAAAAAAAACTTTTCCGTTTTTTAAAGCATTAAAATATCGTATCCCTTTAGGATCATCTGGGTGTACCGAATATTTAGATTTTAATTGTTTAGAAATACGTTGAGCGAAGTCTTCGGATTTATTAAGTGCCACTTCGTAATCCTCATCTGGGTGTAATGCAAATTCTAGTCGCCCAATCCTATTTGTTGCGTTATACACTCGAGTCATTGTTGGGTGCGGAACGTACATATAAGTATCCTGACGTTCGCCACCTGCATCTTCGAAAACTCCTATTACTTTAAACTTAAGACCATTTACCGTTACAATTTTACCTACTGCTTTTTCATAATCCCCATTAAAGAGATCTTTGATAGGTCGAGTACCTAAAACGATTACTTTTCTTTTTTCTTTTAAATCTTTTTCTGACAGAAAACGCCCTGCAATCATGTAGGCATTGGCTAGGAAAAGATTATCTGGCATAACACCAAAAAGAATATAACTGCCGTTTTTATCTTTATAATTTACCCTTCCGCCATATCTTACGTAAACAGCCGATTTATATTGAATATCCTCTTCATATTTATCCGCAATCAAATTATAATCTTCAATTCTAAATTGAATCTTACGATTGGGATTTAAACCTTTGTACTCTTTAATCGTTCTACCTGGAAATATTTGAATTTTAGTAGGGATGTCTTGCTCGAATTGTTTCTTAATTCCTGTTCTTAATCCTTCTGCTACCCCAAGTAGAATGATCAAAATAAAGATTCCACTACTTACAGAAAGTCCTGTTAAAAGTGTCCGCAATTTATTTTTAGAAATGGCCTCGAATATCTCTTGCCAACGTTCGATATTAAACATGAGCTACTGCTTTAACAGGTTCACGACGCTCATCGTTTATAATAAGACCATCTTTTAGATGCACGATACGTTTTGTCATTTCTGCAATATCTGGCTCGTGTGTAACGATTAATACCGTCTTTCCTTCCTCATTAATTTTCTGAATAAGCTCCATCACCTCGTAAGAAGTTTTAGTATCTAACGCTCCTGTAGGTTCGTCAGCTAGTAACACTTTAGGATTAGAAGCTAAAGCTCGAGCTATGGCAACACGTTGTTTCTGTCCACCAGAAAGCTCGTTTGGTAAATGATCTGCCCAATCTGCTAAACCTACTTTTTCTAAATAAAATAACGATCTTTCGTGTCTTTCTTTACGGGAAACCCCTTGATAATACAATGGCAAAGCTACATTATCTAATGCATTCTTATAATTGATAAGGTTAAAGGATTGAAAAATGAATCCTAAGAATTGGTTTCTATAGTTTGCTGCAACCTTCTCACTTAAGTTTTGAATTAAAGTACCATCTAAATGAAATGTTCCTTCGTCGCCTTCATCTAAAATTCCTAGAATATTTAGAAAGGTAGATTTACCTGAACCTGACGACCCCATAATTGAAATTAACTCCCCTTCTTGTGCCGAAAAATTAATCCCTTTTAATACATGTAGTTTTCTATTTCCTACGGGATATGATTTGTGTAGGTTCGTAATTTCAATCATCTAATTCAGCTTTATTTTATTCTAAATATGGTACAGGTTACCTATATTAATTCCGAGTTTAAAGATATAGATATAACTCCTTTAGGTAAATGATGTGTCAAGGATTTTGACAAATTTAAGAGGATTTTATGAATTCAATATTTTAATACCTAATTAATACACTAAAATAAACTTTCAGTAATTATTGAAGGTTTAGAATTTTTAATATATTTGTTACATGGAAATGAGAGAAGCACAACATAAATTTATTCAAACTTGGGGTTCATTAGGCTCTCAATGGGGAATAAACAAAACTATGGCGCAGATTCATGCTTTTTTAATGGTATCTATTGAACCGATTTCCATGGAAGAAATTATGAATGAATTACAAATATCTCGAGGTAATGCATCGATGAATATTAGAGCGCTTATCGATTGGGGAATTGTCTATAAAGAATCGAAAGCTGGTGAAAGAAAAGAATATTTTACAGCTGAGAAAAACCTTGATGAATTGGCAACTATAATAGCTAGAGAAAGAAGCAAAAGGGAAATAAAACCTGCTCTTAAAGTTTTAAAAGAGGTATCGTCTATAAAAGCTAATAAGTCAAAGCTAGAGCAGCATTTTGTCGATCAAACAGGGCAGCTATATGACTTTCTTCTAAAAGTAGATAACACTTTAGATAGGATAACTGAATACAAAGAAAACTGGTTGACAAAACTGGTTATAAAACTAATGAAATAAAAAAAAATAAATCAAACTTTCAATTATTTCTGAAACTTCAATAATATAAATTATGAATTTAAACATTATAGCATACATAAGTTATTTTACTCTAACCGCTATAATAATTTTATATGTTGGAAGAGTTTGCTACACCAATGGAGATGTCTTTATAAAAAACTTATTACCTAATAATATAGTACTCGCAAATCAGGTAAACAAAGTATTACTTATTGGCTACTACCTACTGAATATAGGGTATTGTGCTATAACTATTATATCCTGGGATAGGATAGACTCTACACTAAAATTGATTGAAATTGTCTCCTACAAAGTATCCTTTATTGTTTTATTAATAGGAATAGTACACTACTTCAATATATACATACTAAAGAATTACATACATAAATTATAACATCTAAAAACAATAGATTATGGTTACCACAAAAATTTTAATCGGTTATGCGTTTTATTTACCAATAGCATTATTCTTAACCTACTACGTATCTAAAACACTATTCAATAATAGTAAAATATTTATGTTAGATATTTTTAAAGGAAGAGAAGAAATAGCCCTCTCTACAAATAAGCTTTTTAAAACAGGGTTTTATCTTTTAAACATTGGGTATGCCTTATTGATACTTGAATTACATTTAGGCAGCAATACCTACCAATCTTTAATTGAAAATTTAAGTTATAAGCTTGGAGGCTTCTCTATCTACCTAGGTATAATGTTATTTCTTAACTTATATTTATTCTTTAGGGGTAAAAAGAAATCTAAACAAGCCCACAAGATTGAACAATAAGAATTCAAACAGAAGAGAGCTAGCAATATTAAATTACTAGCTCTCTTTTTTATAGAATATAATTCTATAATCTTACCTACTTTCTATTCCTATACACCATAAAACCAACTAAGGCTACTAAAATATATGGAATCACCATAAGGTATGTGATACCGTTATTAATTCCTTTAGCTTGGCTCATTCCTTCCTCACTCTCCAATACTGCTCGACACATGGCACATTGAGCGTAGGGTAATTGATATACCAAAAGAGATAGTATTATGAATAGGTGTTTTGCTTTTTTCATAACTCAGTTGTCAGTTGTGAGTTGTGAGTTGTGAGTCATAGCAGATCAACTCACAATTCACAACTATTTTAATTAGGATAATAAGGCGAAATCATCAAGTACACTACTACACCAGTAATAGCAACATACAGCCACAACGGGAAAGTAATTTTTGCTAACTTTTTATGTAATTCAAATTTACCTCTTGCTGCTCTTACATACGTAAATAACACAAAAGGAATTACTACTATCGACAGCACTATGTGGGTCAACAGAATAAAGAAATATACATAACGACTGCTACCTACTGCAAGTTTTTCTGCTTCTGAAACTATTCCATCGAAATCTGTATCTCCGAATTTTACAGCATCAGTAGAAGCATGATATGCCACATACATTAATAAAAATAATACAGAAAAGGTCATCGCAACTTTAATAAACTTCTCATGTAATTCTCTATTTCCTTTTTTTATCTGCACAACAGCTACCACTAATAATACTGCTGTCAAACCATTGATCGTTGCATAAATTGGAGGTAAGAAACCTAGTCGTGGTAAACTTTCGATTCTAATTCCAAAAAGTGCTGCTACGGCAAGTGGAATAATTACTGATAAGGCTATGATCAGTTTATTTTCCTTTTTTTCTTTCGCTGTAATACTTCCTTCCATCATTACAATATGATTATTCGTCTAATAATTTTTTAATATCTTCTTCTAGTATACTGATCTGTTCTTTTTCTCCGTTATCAGCCACTTTTTCTTCTAAACTTACCGTTCCTCTATAGTATACAATAGGGTTTCCGAATCGATCGTATCTAGATCTAAAAAAACCATTTTTATCTACTAAAGCAAAATATCCAGAATGTTCGAAACCTCCTGGTACATTAGGATTTTCGTCTGCAAAAAGATTGAAATGATTTCTTGCCAAATCATAAATCTTTTCTCGATCGCCCGTTAAAAAATGCCAATCTGGATTCGATACTTCGTGAGCATCTGCGTATTTCTTTAATCGGGTTGGGGTATCGTATTTCGGATTTATAGTAAAAGAAGCAAAAGCAACATCTTGACCTTTATATTGCTTTTCTAGATACGATAAGTTATTTGTCATTTTGGGACAGATGGTTGGGCAGTTTACAAAGAAGAAATCTACTACCGTTACCTTTCCTTTGTAATCGGAATGAGTCACTAGTAAACTATCTTGATTACGAAAAACGAAGTCAGGCATCTTTCTTTTTACGCCACTCAATTCTAAAAAGGCTAATTTTTCGTTCGTAATCGGGTTATCACTACTCATTCGAGTATTCGAAACAATAGCGGTATTCTTTACACGATTTACAATACGTGGAACAAAAATGATTCCGAATAACAATACTATAAAAGAGACTCCTACGTAAGAATATTTTTTCATTGGGGATTTCACTTCAAAAGAATAAATACAATCTGATTTAGATTCTATTCAACAATCTTCGTTTTTAACTTATTATACTTTTTAAGCGCTAGACGATATTCTGCTAAGATTACCTTTACATCGTCTTTCATCTTACCATTAATTTCAGCAACAGAAGCTGAGTTATATCCATATAACTCTCCTACTTCTTCGTCATCATCTCTTCCTCTTAAATTACCGCCTTTATCTAGAATAAACACAAAGGGGCTATACAATTTAGAATCTAGCTTGAATGGCGTCTTTAGACTTTTATGAAACGATTGTATTTGTTCGTCGGTTCCGAAAACAAAATGCAAATTCTTGGTATCAGTAAGTTCATCTAATTTCGATCTGATAGCACTGGTGAAACCTTCTGATCTTTTAGGGGCAATTACGATAAATTGAAAATCATCGAATTGATAGAAATAATTATAAATCTTTTGATTTAGGTTGAAGATATTTCCCTGTGTAGTTTTTAGATCCTCCCCCATAAAGGCAACAATACTGATCTTATCCTTTAGCTGAAGACTGTCATTAGGTTTCTCTAAACCTTCTAAGGTTCCAATTTCTGTTTCTAAAACTGGAAGTTTCGAAAAATGGTTTACCCCAGAAGCAAAAAACATATATGCTACTAAAGGCAAAAGAAACAAGATACCTAAGACAAAGCCCTTCTTCATAAAAAGTTAATTTTTGACAAAGGTAATATCCTTAAAAGAATTCAAGCGTTATAAAAAACTAAAAAACGCCTCGAAAAAATTCGAGACGTTTTCCCAACTAATCTAATCTTGAACCCCTATTATCCTAAAATAACAACTGAATTCGCATGCTTAGACTACAATGTTTCAAAAAGGTTTAATTGGAAGTTATATTTTTTTGATTTTTTTATATGAATGTCCGTAATCACTAATAGTACGATCGTCATCCTGAACTTGTTTCAGGATCTAATTAAGGATATAAATATCAGCAGGATGAGATTCCTTATCAAGCAAGGAATGACGAAACTTTATATAATATTACTATTGCAGACATTCATATTTTTTATTCTGACAGGCCATAAAACAAAACCCACAAAGTCAAAATAGACTCTGTGGGTCACAACTAAAATTATCATTATGTAAATACTGAACTTCTTTACTTATAAGTATAACTGGTTTTTACTACTTCACTCAATCTAAAATATCCAAGAGGACGGTTTTCTGGATTGGTAATATTCAAACAATTCCCCTTTCCCTGAGCCGGAGCTAAAGAAAAAGGCCCGACATCTGGATCCGATTGTTCGTTAATAATATTATAATACTCATAGAACTGTTCCGAGATTCCTAACAATCGAATTTCAATCACATCCCCTGATTGATACTCTCTGATTTCATCGTTGTTGTTTGGGTCTTCGTATTCACTAGAAAAAGTGATTGGGAATTCATTTCCTTCAAGAAATTCATCTTCAAAAAACTCTACATTTTTCTTTTCCTGAAAATCAGGAAGTACTTCTAAAAAATAAAAGTTTTCTTCTTCTAATGGATCTTGAATCATCACTGTCACCTCTTGTATTTTCTCTCCTAGAATATCTACTTCTTCTTGGCTGATCTCTCCGATACCTGTTACCGACTTCATAGTTTCCTCCGCACGAATTTCTTCTCCTTTATAAAAAATAATTAAGGTATATATTTCGTTCAACACAGGCTCGAAACTGGTGGTTACATAATCTCCTTTTTCAGTAGCGCTTTCTGCAAATACAAATACTTTTCCCGAACTACTTTCGACACTTACCGAAGCTCCAGAAACGCGAACCCTTTGTTGCTTAGAAAAGAAATCCGAAGATTCCGAAAGCTTTATAGTCTGTTTATTTCCCGAAGTACCTTTTTCCCAATTAATTAAACCTTCCACAACTAATTTAGGAGCACTATTTTTTAATGTTACATCAACTTCTTTATCCTCGAATACTCCATCACAATGTGTTAAGCATATCGATCCTAATAAAATCATATATGTTACAAGTTTTTTCATCTTAATTGCAGTTTAAAAAGTGAAATTATAGGTTAGCGTAGGGATAATATTCCCAAAAATGGACAACTGTCTTGCCTCTTGATTTCCCGTGGTCCTATTTTCCTTAAAGTTTATGGATGAAGCATTTCTTCTTCCATACACATTATAGAGACTCAACACCCATTCTCCATCCCAAAAACGCTTTTTATTTGAACTCGGCACGTAAGTAACTGATAGATCTAGTCGGTGATAATCCGGTAAGCGCTCATCATTTCTCGAAGTATAAATTGGAACACTAATACTATCAAAATTAAAACGTCCTTCGGGGTAAGTAGTTGGTCGACCTGTTTGATAGATGAAGTTAGCCGAAGCCCTCCATTTGGCATTGATTTTATACATTCCTGTAATCGATAAATCATGTGTACGATCGAAAGGTGTATTATACCACTGCCCTTCATTAATACCAGATTCAAAACGATTTCTACCTTCTACACGTTGCTCTGATTTAGACAAGGTGTAACTTAACCATCCTGTAAAGCGCCCATGGTTCTTTTTTAATAATATTTCAGTTCCATAAGAGCGCATTTCTCCTTGAAGAATTTCGGTTTCAATAGCGTTATTCCCGATTAATTCGGCTCCATCTAAATAATCTATACGGTTATCTACATTTTTATAATACCCTTCGATTTCTAGAGAATAATTATCTTCTTTGAAATTCTTAAAGAACCCCAAAGCGTATTGATTGGAACGCTGCGGTTTTATAAATTTTCCACTTGGTGCCCAAATATCTATGGGACTAGGTGCATTGGTATTGGATAGTAAATGAATGTATTGATTGGTTCGCTGATAACTAGCTTTAATCGAAGTATCTTCATCCAAAATCACAGATGCTCCGAAACGAGGCTCTAGTCCATAAAAAGTCTTGATTACATCACCTTGTTCAAAACTTTCTTCCCCATTTGGATCATTTCTTTCATAAATCCCGATCAAACGATTAAAACGAAGTGGACTATCTAAATAGGTGTTTAATACCTGACCTCCCAATCGTAAAAATGCACTATAACGCAAGCCATATTCTAATTCGAACTTATCCCCTATCGTATTTTTAACACTGGTATAAATGGCAGGTTCGAAAGCTCGCTTTTTCTCTAAACTTACAGGATTTATAAAATCACCTCCTTCTTGTTGGGTAATATCACCAGGATTGAATTTATAATACAATCCGTTCACTCCCATCTGAAATTTCCAATTCGAATTCAGGTAATAGTTGAAATCGTATTTGATATTTGCATTTTCGATGTTGGACTCCCAATTGATTTTTATGAAATCTAAGCCCAGCTTGTAATAATACTGGTTGTAAATGGCAGAAAGGTTTGAAAACAATTTATGAGAATAGATATGATTCCACCTAAGGTTAATGGTGGCGTTTCCATAACTATTCGATAATAATTTATCGAGTTCAAAATTATCATTACCAAAATATCCAGATAAGAATAATTTGTTCTTGTCATTTAATTGGTATGAACCTTTGGCATTAAGATCATAGAAACCAACACGATTCTTGTTATTTTGAAGCCTTAATAAAAGTCCTGCATAGGTGGCACGACCGGCTACTAAAAAGGAACCTCGATCCTTTTTTAAAGGTCCTTCTACTGCCAATCGACTTGAAATAATACTTATGCCTCCTGTACCTTTAAACTCTTGGTTATTCCCTTCCTTTTGACGGACATCGAGGATCGAAGATACACGTCCACCATAAGCTGCAGGGATTCCCCCTTTGTAAAGCGTTACATCTTTTATGGCATCAGCATTAAAAACAGAAAATAACCCGAAGAAATGGGATGTATTGTACAAAGGCGCCTCGTCTAATAATACGAGATTCTGATCTACAGTACCTCCACGAACATTAAAACCAGAAGATCCTTCTCCACTATTGGTTACCCCGGGCAGTAATTGTAACGACTGTACCACATCTACCTCTCCGAATAATGCTGGCATCTCTTTTATGGTAGCAGCTGACAACTTGTTTACACTCATCTGCACAGACTTAATATCTGTCACGGTACTAGTAGCTTCAACAACAACTTCATCTAACACCTCTTTATTCTGATTGAGTTTGATGTTTAAAAACTGCTGTTCTAATTTCGTTATATCTACCGATTGGGTTTCGTACCCCAGATAAGATGTGATAAGGTGTGTCGTTCCTTCTGGAATATCAATAGAATAAAATCCATATTGATTGGTTACCGCTCCTTTCAACGAGCCTCCTTTGGTATATACATTTACACCGAGTAAGGTTTCTCCATCAGAAGCATCGGTAATCGTACCACTAATAGTCTTAATTTGGCTAAACCCCCAAAAGGAAAGGGTGAAAATTGCCAAAATGGTCATTGTTTTTTTCATTGATCTATTCTAAGTTTTCACGACAAAAAAACTATAAATCAATGTATTGGACGTCTCATTGCTTCCAATAGGACTACTAAACCATAATTTCTTTTTGGGACGCTATAAATTGAGTTGGGGATAAACCTGTTTGATTTTTAAAAATACGATTGAAACTGCTTTTAGATTTAAAACCACAATCCGTTGCGATTCCCATAATCGAATACTGATTTAAATCTTCTATCAATAATTTTTCTTTAACAGCTTCTACTCTTTTCTGATTGATCAGTTCGTAAAAAGTTGTATCCAAATGATTATTTAAAAATGCGGAAAGCTTTTTATCAGTTGTACCTATCAGATTGGCCAAGTTGTTCAGTTTTAAATCTGGATCTAAATAAGGTTTGTGGTTTTCTAATACTTGGTAGAAAACAACTTCTATCCTTAAAAATTCATTTGTCGAAGTATTTGCTTTAGGTGTCTCTTCTATATTTTTTATAGGGGTATTTTCTACGATTAGCATTTGCTGGGTTATAAAAACATTGTTTTTGTAAGTCCCATCATAAGCTAGATATATCAACAAAAAACTATATCCTATAATAGTTAAAAGACCTGTCTCCCATTCTGTTGCAATAAAAATTTCTCCAATAGAACCTAAAACATCTATTATCATTACGAAAAGAATGCCGTAAAGGAATTTCTTAGTCCAATCGAGTTTCTTTTCGTCTATAGCAGAAAAATTATTCAGAAAAATACTTTTAAACTTGTCAAAACGATGAATCGAAAACAGTATATACCCAATAAAAACGATGGTTTCGAACCAATAAAAAAAATTGCATTTAAAAATAAAGTCTATTATTGGTACTTTAACATCATCTACATCTTGTATCACGGCTAGTACTACCAGAGATATCCAAAAAATAGGATGCGTTATAAAATGAAGGTAATCTTTTCTTATAAATCTAGATTTGGTAGTAAAAATAGACTCTATATAGAAGTGCATTAGTGGTCCGATTAACAAGACCAGCCCTACACAAGCTAATTCGAAAAACTGATAGTAAATACTTTCGCCATCATGCAATTGGAAATAAAAACCAATAATATAGAGAATACCTAATAGATATATTTTAGTAATTATCTGCTTACTAAAAGCTTTCTGGTCTGATTTTTTGGTTAGAAAAATTACAATTACAGAAAACACGAAACCACTAACTAATAAAAAATCAACCAGTAGTTTCATTCAGTTTAGCTCTTTTTCACTTGTAGTGAATTCCATACAAAATAACCTCCCACTAAAATAAATGGTATACTTAGCCATTGCCCCGTAGATAGTAATCCTAAAGTATCTTCGAAACCTCCTTGGCTTTTCTTTACATTTTCTACTAGCGTTCGTACTAAGAAAGTAAGTATCATATACATTCCGAAAATAAAACCAAACTTATCCTTTTTATCGGTTTTCCAGTATAACCATAACAGAAAGAAAGAAACAATTATATATCCAAAAGCCTCGTAGGCCTGAGCTGGATGTCGGTAATCTAATTTATCTATAATCCCTGCAAACTTAGGATTCGAAGTCAATGCAGCATATGCTTTATTCACACTTTTCAGACCTGTGTATTGTAAAGCCTGCCTTTCTGAAATCTCAGCTCTAACAAACTTTACCGCTGTAGATGCATCGGTAACATTTCCGATAATTTCAGAATTAAAGAAGTTTCCTAAACGAATAAATATCCCCCCAAAAGAAGCAGAAATCGCGGCTCTATCCAAAGACCAAAGTGTTGGCTTTTTGATCACCTTTTTCGAGAAATAGTACATACAAATTATGAACGCTATGGCTGCCCCATGACTTGCTAATCCTTGAAAACCGGTAAACTCGAACTTAGGAGAAAAACGAACTGGTAGTAATATTTCGAAGATATTGTTCCTGTAATAATCCCAATCGTAAAAGAATACATGCCCTAGACGTGCCCCTAACATTGTCCCTAAAATGGCATACATAAACATAGAGTCTAAGTCTTCCATTTTCTGGTTTTCGTTTATATAAATTTTCTTCATTACATAAAACCCACAAACAAAAGCCAACACCCACATTAAACTATAAAAATGAATGGTAAAAAAGCCTAAATCAATTCCGATTGGTGGATTCCAAGTGATTTTAGATAAAATCATGCGTCTAATTTTTGAGGCTAATATAAATAAAACCCGAACCGTTAGGGTTAAATAAACCCTATGTTTTTAAGAGTTATTATTCTTTCGACCTAAAATGAATAGAACTTCGAATGAACTGTTGGGAATATAGAGAAGTTAAAGGAGTTATAGAATGAAAAAATTAAAAGACTATCTACGGCTCAATGCTATTATTCTTTATATGCTATTATTCTTTCATTCTAAAAGCATAGCGATCTATCCTCTTTTTCAATCAAGGTTTCATAAATTTGCAGTCGAATTTTAATTAAAAAAAACGATGTCAGTAAAAGTTTTCGGACATAGATCTCCAGACACAGACGCAACTGCGTCAGCATTAGTATGGGCATGGTATCTAAACAAAAAAGGAACCGATGCTAAAGCATATGTACTAGGAACCCCTAATACAGAAACCTTATTTGTATTAAAGCATTGGGGCTTCGAAGTACCTGAAATTTTAACTGCTGTTACTACTGAAGACAAAGTGGCTATTGTAGACACGAATAACCCAGCCGAACTTTTCGATAATATTAACGAAGCACAGATTGTTCAAATTATCGATCATCATAAGTTAGTTGGAGGAATCGAAACTCCTGCTCCGATCGAAATTTGTATTAAGCCATTGGCTTCTTCTGCTTCGGTAATGTATACATTAATGACTGCTGCCGAGATTGCAGCTATGCCAGAAAACATAAAAGGTCTAATGCTTTCTTGTATTCTTTCGGATACTTTAGAATTTAGAAGTCCAACGACCACAGAGCAAGACAAGGTTATGGCTAACGAATTGGCGTCGCAGTTAGCAGTTAATATTACTGAGTATGCAACTAAAATGTTCGAAGCAAAGTCTGATGTTTCTCATTTCTCTGACGAAGAATTAATTAAAATGGACAGTAAAAAATACGAAGTTGGCGGAAAAAAATACCGTATTTCTGTATTAGAAACTACTGCTCCGAATATCGTATTAGAACGCAAAGACAGTATTTTAAGTTCTATCGAATCTGTGAAAACTGACGAAGAATTAGACGAAGTGTTACTTTTCGTAATTGATATTTTAAAGGAGGAAGCTACTTTCTTTATCCCAAATAATGAAGTAAAAGGCATTGCTGAAACTTCTTTTAATGCAAGCGTAGAATCTGATTTAGTGGTATTACCAGGTGTAGTATCTCGTAAAAAACAGATTATCCCTGCATTGAATTAAAATAAAGAAATTAAAGGGAGTTAAGAAGTTATAGGAGTTACCTGAAAACTCTTTATAACTTCTTAACTACTGAATTCTTCAATTCTTTAGCTAATATAATTCCAAATATTCTTGTGTTTTACCAATTGCTGATAGGCATGGTTTACCATCCTGTTTTTAGGCAATTGTAGATTGGGGTCTTCTTTTAGAATACGTTGTGCCCATGCTCGGGCTACGTGTAAAATTTGATTGTCCTTTACTATATCTGCTATTTTCAAATTAAGTACTCCACTTTGTTGGGTTCCCATAATATCACCTGGACCTCTAAGTTTTAAATCCACCTCAGCAATTTCAAAACCGTCATTAGTTTCGACCATCGTCTGTAAACGGGTCTTACTGTCCTCACTTAACTTTACCCCAGACATTAGAATACAGAAACTCTGTTCGGCACCCCGACCAACACGGCCTCTTAATTGATGCAACTGAGAAAGTCCAAAACGTTCTGCACTTTCGATAACCATCACACTAGCATTCGGAACATTAACCCCTACTTCGATTACCGTGGTGGCCACCATAATTTGTGTTTCTCCATTAACAAAGCGTTCCATTTCGTAGTCTTTATCTTCGGGTTTCATTTGTCCATGGACAATAGAAATTTGGTATTTCGGCTTAGGAAAATCTCTAGAGATACTTTCGTAACCATCCATCAGATCTTTATAATCCATCGCTTCGGATTCTTGAATTAATGGATATACAATATATACCTGTCGCCCTTTTTCTATTTCTTGTTTTAAAGAATGAAATACATTTAATCTTTGGCTATCATATTTATGAACCGTTTTTACGGGTTTTCTTCCCGGTGGTAATTCATCGATTACCGAAACATCGAGATCTCCATAGACACTCATTGCTAAGGTTCTCGGAATCGGAGTAGCTGTCATTACCAATACATGTGGAGGTAGCTCGTTCTTATGCCAAAGCTTTGCCCTTTGTGCTACACCAAAGCGATGCTGCTCGTCGATGATAGCCAAACCAAGATTATTGAATTTCACTTTATCTTCTAGCAAAGCATGCGTACCAATTAAGATATGGATTTGACCATTTTCTAAATCAGCATGTATTTCTCTTCGAGCTTTTGCCTTGGTACTCCCCATTAATAGCGATACTCTGATGGACATATCTTTTACCAACTCATTGATTCCTTCGTAATGCTGCTTGGCAAGAATTGCCGTTGGCGCCATTAAAGCAGCTTGGTAACCATTATCAATAGCCAATAGCATTGACATTAAACCTACCATGGTTTTACCAGACCCCACATCCCCTTGTAAAAGGCGATTCATTTGCACGGGATGTTTTACATCGTTTCGAATTTCCTTAATTACTCTTTTCTGAGCTCCTGTTAATTCGAAAGGAATATAATCGTTATAAAACTTGGTAAAATATTCTCCAACACTTTCGAAAGCATAGCCCTTTATTTTTTGTTTATGAACCACATTTTTACGCACCAATTGTAACTGAATGTAAAAAAGCTCTTCGAACTTCATTCGATATCGAGCTTTGGTCAGCAACTCTTGAGACTTGGGAAAATGCAAGTTCAATAAAGCTTCCCCTTTAGGAATTAAACTAAGGTGCTCTATAATTTCTTCAGATAAGGTCTCATATAATTGTAAGCCTTGTGTTAAAAACAAGGTCTGTACCATTTTAGAAATGGTCTTATGTGAAATATTTTTAGCTTGTAATTTTTCTGTTGAAGGGTATACCGGTTGCATTAAGTGCTGCATGCTCGATTTGTGAGCTTCTAACAATTCCATTTCGGGATGTGCAATCTGAAACCCTTTAAAATATTTTGGCTTTCCATAGATCACATAAGGAATATTGGTTTGCAAACTTTCACTTAACCATTTGATACCTTTAAACCAAACGAGCTCCATTTTCCCTGTATCATCTACAAAGGTAGCGACGAGTCGACTTGCTCTATGCTGACCTATCTTTCGAATTCCTGTAATCTTCCCTACAATTTGTACTTCGGCACTACTCTGCTGTAATTCAGCTATTTTATAGTATTTAGTTTTATCGATATAACGATTCGGAAAGAAGTGCAATAAATCTTGACAAACTTTAATTCCCAGTTCTTGCTCGAGCACTTTCGCTCTTGCAGGTCCTACTCCTTTTAAATAAGCTACTGAAGATTGTAAAATTTCGGTCATGAACTAAATAAATATTCTCTAAAAGCTAAATTATGAATATTATCCGTTTTAATGATTTTATAGGGTCAACCTAAAAAGTTGCTGGATCTTTTATTTCACAAATCTGCACATTATACGTCGCTCTTTGAATTTCAATAGAAATCATAAAGGCCCCTCTATTAACAATAAACTTAAAGTATTTAATAAGAAATCACTAGCATCCGAAACTTTAGAATATCGACCGTTTCACTGAAAGAGAAGAGAAAATAGACTTTTATATATCAATACATTGGACGTTTTCGTCTAAGACTTTTTCAATCCATCTTAGAAAATATATGTTCTAAAATTTTTAGCTTCAAAAATTCACAAGACACTCTAAATAAAATATTTAATATTAATTATCATTTCTAAAACTTAAAACTTTCGGGTACTAGTGATAAGAAATAAATAAAGTTTTACAAGAGATGGTACTCTCCTCTTCCTTATCGGTTAGTCGAGTGTGACGATAATTTAAAAAAAGTGGCTCTCTATAGCTTTTTGACTTGATCCCCAAAAGCACTTAATTTTCATAAAAAAAGTAGGTTAGCAATTTAAAATTACTAACCTACTTATATACTAATCTTTGTAATGTTTTTAAAACGCTACAATTAATAATTATAAATTAAAAAATTAATTTAGAGCTTTTTTGCTTACCTTCTTTTGTTACCGTTGTTACTATATATACACCTGCATCTAAAGACTGGAAGTTAATAGTACTATTGCTAGGCACAGAAGAACTTTCGTACAAAGGAGCACCTGATAAAGCATATACTGTTAACAATTCTATATCACTCGAGCTATTTACGGATAATACTTTGTTGTTTACTGATAAAAACACTTCGTTATCAATTTCTGCTTCTGTTACTAATTGTTTTCTAAATGGATTTGTATCTCCGCAACCCGCTTTCCACTCTATTCTAACCTTACTTTTATCTACGTTTTTATTTGTATTGGTTTGAGAACCTACTGGAAAGAAAACATTACATGCTCCTTCTTTTCCTTTTTTAAAGTATATAATTCTTCTACCCGTAAAGTCTTTAAACTGATTTTTGGTAATTGTAATATCTTTTGTGTCGTTCCCTGAAATGGCAAATAACGCTTTTCCTGTAAAAGTATTGTCTACAATTCTCATATCTTTAACTGTCCATTCTGGGGCATATCTATTTACATCATCTTTAGCATATTCTTTGTCACAAGTTCTCCACTTTCTTGTTGCTTCGATATCTATCATAATACACTTTTCAATACTAGAATCCATTTGGTTATCTTTGATTAAAATATTGTTTGAAAGCTCTTCGATATGCAAACAAGCTAAAGGAATTACATCACTATTTGGAGTTATTTTAGGCCCTTTCATCACATTATTCAGTATTTGAATATTACTTGCCTGTACAGCATCTACATGCCACGCTTCTGCCAATTCGAATACACAATCGCTAATAACAGTATTAATTTTAGTACTAAATCTTCTTTTACTTGATCGACAATCAGGATCCCTATAATCATTACCACAATCCGCTGTAATAGCTCTTCTGTAATTCTTAAATACACAAGACTCTATTGTTATAGGACTAAGAGATCTAATCTCTTTTCCAGAAACATTCGTGTTTCTATTAATGATATAGATACATACATTTTGTATATTATTGAAGGTTGTTCTTTTTACTACCAATCCATCTGTTGCAGTCCCTTCTCTCCAAGCATTACCTACTTTAATTTCAGAACTAATACCACTTGCCCCAAAATACAGGCCTACAGCAGGAGCTGCGTTCCTAATAACACAATCAAGCACTTTAATACCAAATCTATTATTAGTATTAATAATAGTACGAGTTACCTTACGATTTCCGTCTATAACTAGATTCTCAAATTTTACACCATTTTTAGTTGTCACAAAACAGTATCTACGATCAACTCCTTTTGGATTATTTGTTTTTATAAATACTGTCTTATTGTTTTTGGCTCCTCTAATTGTAATTTTTTTAGTAATGAAAATTAATTCATTCATTGTATAAGTCCCTGCCTTAACAAATAAAACATCATTGTCAGACATTGTTTTTATTGCCGCCTCAAATGCTTGCTTTAAATTTCTTCCCGACGTAAAATCTGATAAATTGACTGTTTTTGCGTGAATTACACAAAAAGAAAGAAGAAAAAATGTAACGAGTAGATTTTTTTTAAATAATTTATTCATGATATAGTTGTTATATAGTATTAATTGAGCAATATTACCTAACATATAGAGCTATAACGTTGTAGTAACATTGATGCAAATGTAATTAATTCTATCTAATATTACAACACATTTAGCTTAATAACAGCTCTTAAAAAACATAAAATAATGAATATCAATTACTTAAATGAAATATTATTATTTTTTCAAAATGTAATTAGAAGTATATTGGTATTGTTTTTTTATCATTAGTGTCCGATAAAGATTCAAGATCGCTTCGCTTCAAGAAACAGGAATCAAGATTGTGTCCATAACACACTGAAAACAACTAATTTTTATTGTTTGTTTTTAGTGATTTAAAAAGCTAGAGGGTCAAAATGCTGAGAAAAGATATTTCCCAAGGCGAATCAAAAATATCTAAGTTCAGAACTTGCAACAACTTGATTTATAAAGTCTATTCTCTCTTCTCTTTCAGTGGAACGGTCTTTTCAATATCTCCTTTTTCAGGTCGAATTTGTCCGAGAGCAATTTTCATAGGTTTAAATACAATTTGTAGTCTACATTTAATGGATAAAATGCGTCTTTTAAAATTCTAGTTCAACATAAAAAAGAAACGTAGCTAAGGCTATGTCTAGTTTTTCCATTTCCTATAGTTTCAAAATTCATCATTTTCTCTTTCAGTAAATTCATACTACAAATTGTATAAGAATTCGTTAGTTGTTAGTGTTTTTACATTCCCTTTTGTAGGCAACATATTATTCCATACCCAATTGTAATGCGCTATAATAGTTGGGCTTTGGCATGAGGCCTGTCTCCCGTAGAGTGCCCGTCCGAAATTACCGTTACTTCGAAGTCTTTTGCTAAAGCAGACTGCATGGAAGCGGCTACACAAAAGTCTGTAGCATCACCTGTAATGATTACTTCGTTTATCTTTTGGGACTGCAGAATATTCAAGAGTTCAGAATTATAGAATACATCATTAGCCGTTTTATCGACATAAATATCCGTCTCTTTGACTTCCAAACTATCGAGCAACTCCCATTCCTTGGCTCCTTTTTCACAGATTCCGGATCCTGTTCCGTCATGCTGAATTACCATTACAGGTAAGCTATTTTTTCTAAAATAGGAAGCTAAAGAATTTATACGCGTAACAATACCTTCGGTATCATATCGCATAGCTTCCTTGGTAAAAGACGCTTTTTGCATGTCTATAATTAGCAAAGCTTTCATTGGTTACTCTTAGAATTCTATAATTGAACGTTAATTTACGCATCTTTAGCGCGATTTTTAATAATTTTGTATTCCATTTTAGCAAGATTATGAAGTTACTTTTAGTTACCATCGGTTTATTAGGAATTGCATTTGCAGGAATTGCCATTAAAATTTGGGCAAAGAAAGACGGAAAGTTTGCAGGTACCTGTGCTAGCCAGAGCCCTTTTTTAAATGAAAGCGGCGAATCTTGTTCTTTATGCGGGAAAACTCCTGATCAATATAAAGACTGTAACAATTCTAATCACGGCTAAAAAAACTTCATGGGGCTTAGCATTGTAGTTTTAGCATTTTTGGTTGTTTGCGCAATCAATGTGCTCTACTTTTTCTTTTTACTACCATTCACTTTTCAAAAACCGAAAGAAAATACGGGCTCTTCTAAGGAGGGAATTTCTGTATTGGTTTACATCAAAAATAGTGAAGCAATACTTCCTGATTTTTTAGCGCGATTATTAGCACTAGAGGAATTCTCTAACAACGAATTTCTATTTATCAATCATGCTTCATATGATGAAACAGATGAGATACTAGAAAACTTCACCTTAAACTATCCCAATACCAAACTGGTTAATGTAGAAAACAAAGAGGCATTTTGGGCTTCGAAACGCTACGCTATTGCCTTAGGTATTAAAAACGCAAGTCATCAAAAACTAACATTTATTTCTGCTGAAACTATTTTTGATGATAACAATTGGCTTGTAGCGACACAACAACATTTCGAAAAAGACTTTGTTATCGGATATTGTAACTTCTCTAGAAGTAAAAGCTTAGGGAATAGAATTGCGAGATTCTATGTTTTACTGCAAGAAATTTATCATTTAGGACTTTTAAAGCTTGGTAAGGTTGCTATCGTTAACGATTACAACATTGGGTATTCGAGTGATCTATTCTTTGAAAACAGTGGTTTCAATAAACAAATGAACCAATATGTGGGTATGCAATCTTTGTTTTACAAAGACATTGGTAAAACTAAAAACAAGACAATTTCTAAATCGAATATTACGCGAAGAGTATTCTCTTGGGAATTATGGAACACGCACCAGCTCTATCGCTGGCGTACCTTCTTAAAATCATCGTTTATCTCGAAAGCACTTCAAACAATATTTCTAGTTTGTCAATATGCCTTTTGGCCTTTATTTATTTTAGGGTGTATCTATTTCCCTTCACCTATTCTTTTTGCTGCAGCAGGAATTCGATTTGTACTATTTAGTCTAGTGCTTATTAAAAATGGGGTTGATTTAAACGAAAAGGACACTTTATATTTCTATCCTATTATAGAGCTTCTAAGTTTATTTTTAGGTTTATATTTAATAATCAGAAACATATCTCAACCTAAAACCCGATATTATTTCTAATTCTGAAGCTACATATATTACGAATGCGAAATTAGGACAGCAATCTGCTTTCAATTATTTGTTGAATACCTATTGGAATAATGTCTTTCGATTTCAACTAAAACGTACTCAAAATGAGTTTGAAGCAGAAGAAGTGACCATTAAAACCTTTTCTAAAGCTTTCGATAAAATAGATTCATTTGATGAAAGTTACAGTTTTAAAAATTGGTTGTTGACTATTTCCAAGAACACGCATATCGATTTAGTCCGTCAGCAAAAAAATCAATGGAAATCTGCTACTGAAGATCAAGAACAAAAAATGACAGAAACGCTTTTAGACGAAGCACCAACTCCAGAAGATGTCCTTATCACCAAACAAAATTTGGCGGAATTACTGAAGCATTTGAAAACCCTAAAACCTAAATACCAGGTGATGATTCAATTGCGCTTCTTTCAACAAATGAGTTACCAAGAAATGGCAGATGAACTTCAAGAACCTATGAATAATATTAAGGTAAAGCTACTTCGTGCTAGAAAGTTATTACTGGAGAGCTTAGGGAAATAATACTCGTAACCCGAGTTATTCAAATTTTACAACTGTCATGTCGAGTGATTCAAATGGTAATTTGAATTTTATCGAGACATTTTTCACTAAAAAGACAAGGTTTTCGATACATTTTGCTCCGTTTCACTTCACAAAACACTACCAATGACATATTATTTTTTTTAACGTATTTTTTGCTGAAAAGTACTCAAAAAAAGCAAGTGTGAATTTTATAAATTGAAAATTGTTTACTCCTCTACCCCATCTACAAAAAGATTGATATCCTTAATAGGCTGAATCACTTTTCCCTTAATCATTGCCATTGGTAAGGCTATAGTATCTAATTTTTGACCTCTATGATCTAGGTAACTCAAGGTATATTTAAAAGCCCAATCCTTTTCTTCTATTCTTACCTCTCTAAACTTTTTGCGCTGATGTTGCAGCCTATCTACAAGGTACTTACATTTATCACAACCTTCTTTTGTGAAAATTAAATTTCTAGACTCTATAAACTCATTTACTCCCATGCTTTCGTTTGGTTCTTTCTCTCTAATCACGCCTAAGTCCTGTTGTTCGTCATTAGCTACATAGATATAAGTGTACGAAGGAATAGTATCCCTCAAAGGAATTAAAGTCATCATTAAGACTTCACTTTTCGGCGGAATTGTTTTAATAATTGGTCGATCTGCTTGCCTACGATAGCCCTTAGCTACTACTCGCAAAAACACACTTCTTGGAGCCTCAGCATCATTTTTTGCATATAGAAAATGGCGTTTAGAGTCTTTCTTTTCCACTATAGTAACTCCATTTTGTTGACCAAATACAAAGCCAAAAACGGACAACAAAAACATGAAAACTAAATTTCGCATAAGTAACATTTTATATTTCAAATGAATACACCCAAAAATAAGTCCAAAAATGAGATCTACAAAAGAAGATGTACTCTTCAACTATTAAATAAGTTCATTTTTTGTTTACAAGTTACTTCTTAAGTAATACTTACTTAATTCTAACTACTGATAAAATCTATTAACTTTGATAGTGCAAGTTGAAAAATCTAATATGAATCTAAATTTAAAACGCCCCATATGTTTCTTTGATCTAGAAACTACTGGGACAAATATTACCAAAGACCGTATTGTCGAAATCGCAATACTAAAGGTTTTCCCAAATGGTAATAAAGAAAGTAAAACGTGGTTGGTAAACCCCGAAATGCCTATCCCTGCTGCGACAACAGCTATCCATGGTATCGATGATGCTAAAGTAGCCAACGAACCTACCTTTAAACAATTGGCTCCAGAAGTTAGTAAAATGATCGCAGGCTCTGACTTAGGGGGGTATAATTCTAATAAGTTTGACATCCCTTTACTAGCAGAAGAGATGCTTCGTGTAGGTCTTGATTTTGATATGAATAAACGCGTGGCTGTCGATGTGCAGAATATCTTCCATAAAATGGAACAACGCACTTTAGTCGCTGCCTACCGTTTCTACTGCGATAAAGATTTAACAAACGCTCATAGTGCAGAAGCAGATACTACGGCTACTTACGAAGTACTATGTGCACAATTAGATAAATATCCTGAGTTAGAAAATGACACCAAGTTTTTGGCCGAATTTAGTGAACGCAAAAAAGTTGTCGATTTTGCAGGTTTTATTGCCTACAATAAAGACGGACAAGAAGAATTTTCTTTCGGAAAACACAAAGGAAAATTAGTAGAAGAAGTCTTAGAAAAAGAACCGGGATACTTTAGTTGGATCCAAAATGCAGATTTCCCTTTGTATACCAAGAAAGTACTTACTGCAATTCGATTGAGAAAACTTTCTACAAACTAACGTTTAGTGATTGGTAATACAATCACTACTATTTCTGTAGCACTTTTTACTAACTAACCCTGAGCACTAAAACTAACTAAATGAAAATAATTTGCGTAGGTCAAAACTATACAGAACATATAGAAGAACTTAACAATAAACGCACAGAAGACCCTATAGTATTCTTAAAGCCTGATACTGCTATCTTGTTGAAGAAACAACCGTTCTTTATTCCTGATTTTAGTGAGGATGTACATCACGAATTAGAAGTTCTTGTTAAAATCAATAAAATAGGAAAGCACATTCAACCGCAATTCGC
>CALFUO010000126.1 GCA_937929895.1 uncultured Aquimarina sp. | reverse complement strand
AACATATAACATTTTTGGTTCATTGGTGAGATCTCTTGCATTTACGGTACTACCACATCCATAGTTCATTTCTTGCATGATTCTAGGTATTTTTAATCCTGGTAGTTCCCAGATAGGGTTTGTAGTGCAACATAATCCTACATCTGGTGTCAATGCTGCTTCTTTATATACGTCGTGTGTGGTGTCTAGGTAACTCATAACTTTTTCAGTTGTTCTTTGTTTTTGGGGCATACCATTAGTATGATAAGATTTCCGTCTCTACGGGAATGATATCTGCTAGATCGATGCGTTAGGGATTGAGGCTTTGTTGGAGCTCGCCCGCTAGGGAAGCGACTGCCGAAAGCTCGACCCGCTAGGGGAACGCCCTAAATATTTTTTATCAATTCTTTAAATAACGTGATCATATTAGGCTCTGCTTTGTTAGCCATAGCTATAATCTCTTCTATATTCACTTTTTCTAAATTATCGGGATCACACTCATCTGTCAGTACAGATACTGCAGCAACCCTTAATCCTAAATGATTGGCTACGATCACTTCGGGAACGGTACTCATTCCTACTGCATCTGCTCCGATAGTCTTTAAGAATCTGTACTCGGCGCGAGTCTCTAACTGCGGTCCAACTACAGAAACATAAACACCTTCGTGTAACTTGATTTCGTTTTGTTGCGCTATATTGGTCAACTTTGTATTCAATTCCTTACTGTAAGGTGCGCTCATATCGACGAATCTTTCTCCCAATTGCTCTACGCCTTTAAAAGCTAATGGTGAGCCTCCTTGTAAATTGATGTGATCGTCAATCAACATAATTTCTCCTTTCTTAAAATCCAAATTAATGGCTCCTGAAGCATTAGAAACTAGTAATGTGTGTGCTCCTAAAGCTTTCATAATACGTACAGGATAGGTTACATCTTGTAAGGTATACCCTTCGTACAAATGAAAGCGGCCTTGCATTACTACGACCTTTTTCTTTTCGATGGTTCCGTAGATTAATTTTCCTTTATGAAATTCTACCGTTGCTGTTGGGAAATGTGGTATATGATTGTAACTGATCTCTATTTGATCTTCGATATGCTCTACTAATTGCCCTAAACCTGTCCCTAGAATGATTCCTATTTCGGGGTTTTCGAACCCTTTACTTTGTAGATATTCTGCGGTTTCGTTGATGAATTTGATCATGTGTTCTTTGCTTACTTTAATACTTCCTGAAAAATAGGGATATCTTTGATATCATTCCAATAGTCCACATCATTTTTCTCTTCTAATAATTCATAGGTGCGATTACTTAGGTTTTGTAATGTTTTTTGAAGTACCTCATCAGTCCCCCATGGTTTGTTTTCGAATAATTCAGGTATCATTTCGGTTAAGCCCAATAGGTAATATCCACCATCTTCCGCTGGCCCAACAATGGCATCTTGATCTGCAAGTTTCTTAAATGCTTCATCAATCTCCTTGGTGGTGATATCGTAGAGATCACTACCAATGATGATGATGTTGTGATAACCCGATTGAAAGCCTTTTTGAAAAGCAAGTTGCATACGGGCTCCTAAATCTTGTCCTCCTTGTAAATGCTTTTCAAATTCTCCATTGTTCCAAAGGTCTTTTTCTTGAATGTTTTCGGAATACCACACTTGTTTTATAGCATCTACTGATCTTGAAACTTTATATGTCTGTGCTAGTAATATTTTGTAGATATTCAGTGCGTTTTCGTCACCGACATCTTTGGCTAATCGTGTTTTTACTTTCCCTAATTCTGGGTTTCTAGTAAATATTATAAGGAGGTTTTTCATAAGATAGACCGCTGCGTTGTTCTAATAGAACAGAGAGAAGAGAAAATAGATAAGAGGCTACATATAGAAAGGTCACTTATCAAATCTCTGTTCTCTATTCTTTTTTCTCTTTTCTAAAAAAATTAAACTACTGTCCCTTGGCAGCTGCTTCCTGCTCCTGCAGTGCAACCGTAACAATGTTGAGAAATAACAATATTTCTGTCGTTTAGAATTGCTTCGTTATATTCACTGATATGCTTTATTTTGGAAGCCACTCCTAATCCCAACATCTGATTAAAATCACAATCGTATAAATAACCATCCCAACTTATAGATAGAGTGTTTTTACACATCACATTTTGAACCGCCATTGGATTGTAAGCTTCGACTAATGCATACATGTAATCTTCGTAGTTACCCGAAGCTATTAGATAATCTAAAAATCTTGAAATGGGTAGATTGGTAATGGCAAAAAGGGTGTGGAATTGAATTCCGAAATCTTCTAATAATCCATTTTTAAAATCACGCTCCATACCTGCTTGATCACTTGGTAAAAATGCTCCGGAAGGATTGTAAACTAAATCTAATTTCAATGGGCTACCTGGTATTCCGTATCCTACGGCGTTTAAATCTTTTAACGCTTGGATTGAGGCATCGAAAACTCCATTCCCCCGTTGCTTGTCTGTTTTCCCTCTTGTCCAATGTGGCATCGAAGAAACTACGTGAATGTTATGCTTTTTAAAAAATTCGGGTAAGTCGTGATATTTTGGATTCGCTCGGATAATAGTAAGGTTAGAACGAACAATAAAATCTTTGATTCCTGCTTTAGCAGCTTCTTCTACAAACCAACGGAAATCTGGATTCATTTCCGGAGCTCCACCAGTTAGATCTAAAGTATGTGCTCCTGTGGTTTTAATCACTTCTAAGCATTGTTGCATGGTTTCTCTAGTCATGATCTCTTTACGGTCAGGACCTGCATCAACATGACAATGTTCACATACTTGATTACACATATATCCTACATTAATTTGTAAGATTTCGAGTGTTTTGGGACGAAGGGGAAATTCGTTTATTTCTGCAATTTTATCTTTAAAAGTAGGTAATTCGCCATTGGCAAAAATTCCATTCCCTAATATTTCTAATTGCTTTTCGGTTTTTGCTAGTTCGCTTTCCCTTCTTAATAAAGATTTTTGCATATTAAATAGTTGTTAGTTATTAGTTGGTAGTTGTTAGAAACAACATAACAACTCACTAACATATTTATATCATATTCTATTTTCTCTTCTCTAAACTCGATTACATCGATAGTTTATCGTACTTATTCATCATTTGTACACCATGGACTAAGGAAGCCCCTGCTTCGATTGCTGCACCAGTATGTACTGCTTCCATCATTTCTTCTTTGGTGACTCCTCGTTGTAGTCCATCTTTGGTATAGGCATCTATACAATACGGACATTTTACTACATGGGAAACCGCTAGTGCTATTAAAGATTTTTCTCTTGCTGTTAAAGCCCCTTCTTCAAATACACTACCGTAGTAATCAAAAAATTTCTTTCCTAAATCTTCACTCCATTCGGTAATTTTACCAAATTTTCTTAGGTCTGCTGGATTATAATAGTCGCTCAAAATTTTAATTTATTTTTTTACCAAAATAAATATAAAATATAATAAACCTTCGGTTTAAAACGAAGCCTTTGCTTATACTATGTTTTAATTTTAAGTCTTGAAAAATCAAAAATTAACTTCAAGTATAATACAAAGCCGTATTTTATAGTTATTTTAGTATTAGTCCGTAAAAAAGTACAATACTTACATTGCACTTTACCGATTATTTTTCGGCTAATAACGAAGATAGGATTTTATGTACTTTCTGACTATTCCATTGAGCGGCTCCTGTTTTTTTAACTTTTATTTCACCTTTTCGATTTAAAATAAAAGTCGTTGGAATGCTGGTGTGTTCCAATTCTTGAAATACTGTTTCTCGTTCCCTATATACTGGAAACGTAAATCTATTTTCATTTAAAAAAGTATAAACTCTCTTACCTGAATCAGCAGTCAAAAAAAGAAATATGACTTCGGGATTATCTTGATATTGATCATATAACTTTTGAAAACTAGGCATTTCGGCTACACATGGAGGACACCAAGTCGCCCAATAGTTAATGACAACTATCTTATTTTCTAGATTCGATACTTCTAAGTCGTCTACATTAATTCCACCTAATTTTCCTTCTAAGGCAACTTTGCCTTGATAGGTCTCTTCGATTTTAGGCTGATTTAAATAGCCTAGTACATTTTGTAATTTTACTTGTATAAGCATTCGTGTTTTAGGGATTAATAGCAGCACTAGTAATATGACGAATAGTAAATTATCCTTTATTTTTTTCTTCATAGACCTAAAAAACTATTTACATAAAAAAAGCTGCACGAGTTTAGTCGTACAGCTTTGAATTCCTTTCGGAAAAATATTTTAATTCTCTTTAGCAACTTTAATAGCTTCAACAATTTTCTCTTCTAATTCTTCCATTAGGTCTGGGTTATCTAATAGCAAACGCTTCACCGCATCTCTTCCTTGTCCTAATTTTGAGTCCATATAACTGAACCAAGAACCACTTTTCTTTATGATCTCGTAATCTACACCGATATCTATAATTTCTCCTACTTTCGATACTCCTTCTCCGTACATAATATCGAATTCAGCGGTACGGAATGGTGGTGCTACTTTATTCTTTACGACTTTCACACGAGTCTTATTTCCGCTTACTTCTCCATCAGAGTTTTTGATTTGGGTAGAACGACGAATATCTAAACGTACCGAAGCATAGAACTTAAGAGCGTTACCCCCAGTTGTTGTTTCTGGATTTCCGAACATTACTCCAATCTTTTCGCGTAACTGGTTAATGAAGATAACCGTACAATTTGTCTTATTAATAGTCGAAGTTAACTTACGTAATGCCTGTGACATTAAACGCGCATGAAGCCCCATTTTAGAGTCTCCCATTTCTCCTTCTATCTCACTCTTTGGTGTTAAAGCTGCAACCGAATCGACTACTACGATGTCAATCGCACCCGAACGGATTAAGTTATCGGTAATTTCTAAAGCTTGCTCTCCATTATCTGGCTGAGAGATTACCAAGTTATCGATATCAACCCCTAATTTCTCTGCGTAAAAACGATCGAAAGCATGTTCTGCATCTATAAAAGCAGCAATACCTCCTGCTTTTTGGGCTTCGGCAATAGCATGTAACGTTAGGGTCGTTTTACCCGAAGATTCTGGTCCAAAAATTTCTATTACTCTACCACGAGGTAAACCACCTACACCTAATGCTAAATCTAAGCCTAGAGAACCTGTCGAAATTACCTCTACTTCCTCTACAGCTTGATCACTCATCTTCATTACTGCACCTTTTCCGTAGGCTTTATCTAATTTGGCTAGCGTTAAAGCTAACGCTTTCATTTTAGCATCTTTCTCTTTATCAGCACTCATACGATTTGTATCAAAAAAATTATAGAATGTAGCTAAAGTACAAATTTAGAAGTACTAAATACCCTCTGTTGAAAACTTGATTATTAAACAAGGGTTAGAAAAATTGAATTAGTGGGGTGGGGTTAATTCTAGGACGGTTGTTTCACTATCGAACAATTAACCCAATATCTAAATCTCATGAAAAACACAATCCAATTTTTCTATCTGCTTCTATTGTCCCTTTTTACTTTTTTGTCCTGTGACCAAGAAAATGAAGACACTAACACTAATTGTGATGCGATTAATGCTTTAGAAATTGTTGCTTCTTTAAACGAAGCTCAACAAACAGATGCTAAAGTACCTTACACCTTTACTATTAATAATACTTCTCTTAGTAATCTAGCTTTCGAATGGTATATTGATGGTCAACTTCAAGAAAACAGCAATGATAATTCTTCTCTTTTCAATTTTGATTTTACTGAAAACGGGACTTACGAAATTTGCTTACAGCCTTTAGCTACTAATAATATCGACTGTGAGTTAAAAAAAGTATGCACTTCTTTAACTTTAGATAATTTCCCAGAAGAAAATAACGATCAACTGGCAAGTGAAGAAATAGAAGGTCCACAAACGGAGGACTTTAATTGTTTTGACTCTGAATTCAATGTTTTTCATTCTCAAAAAAGAAAAGAAAGTTACTTTGGTTTTTCTCCATACTTATATAGCCCAGCTGATGATATTTCGTACACTTGGTTCTTAGACGGAGCTGAATTATCACACGAGGAAAGAATTCAATTATCTGGAAGATCTCTTGTTTTACAGTTTAGTTCTATTATGAAATTATGCAATGGTCAGCACACTGTATCTGTAAATGTTATCTCTCCAACGGTATGTCCTAATGGAACAACTTACACTAAGACTTTCGGTGTAGATTACAATATCAAAGATTGTAGTGGTAACGAAATTACTCCGCAAAACGAACCTACAACACTTACTTGTAATAATATTGATTTCACAGCACGTGTTCAACCACATTTCGATGGAGCAACATTTCATGCTTCTTACATAAAAGATGCTACATATACTTGGTTTGTGAATGGAAATGAAATTCCTGAAAGTCAATTACCATCTTCTAATAGACAAGGGGTAAGTGATCAGGTCAAAGTAGCACTGAAAACCCTTCAGTTCTTTAAACTTGGTACAGGAACACATACTGTTAAAGTGACTATAGTTTCACCTAGTATTTGTCCTAACGGAACTACGTTATCGCAAACAGTAACGTTACCATAGTATAATAATAACATTCATTACCAGTTATTACTCAATGAAGGTCAAGCCCTAGAGGCTTGACCTTTCTTTTTTTATTGTATTTTTGTAGCCTATTTATAATTGTTTAACCTTAATTCGTTAGTATAGCATGCAACTGTACAATAAATTAAGCGCGGAAGAACGTAGAGCCCTTATCGAAGAGGCTGGTACAGAGCGCATCACTATTTCTTTTTATCAATACCATAATATTGGTAATCCTCAAGTTTTAAGAGACCACTTATTTCTTACCTGGAATAACCTCGAAGTTTTAGGGCGTATTTATGTTGCCAACGAAGGTATTAATGCACAACTTTCGTTACCAGCACCAAACTTTAATGCCTTTAAAGAGCATTTAGATAGTATTTCTTTCTTAAAAGATATTCGTTTGAATATTGCTCGCGAGCAGGATAATATGTCTTTTTTAAAATTAAAAGTTAAGGTTCGTGAAAAAATTGTTGCGGACGGTCTAAACGATGAAACCTTTGATGTTACCAATAAAGGAGTTCACGTAGATGCAAAAACTTTCAATGAACTGATCGAGGATCCGGATACTGTTTTAGTAGATATGCGTAACCATTATGAAAGTGAAATTGGCCATTTTAAGAATGCTGTTACTCCAGATGTAGATACTTTCCGTGACTCTCTAGATATTATAGAAGAAGATCTTAGTGAGCACAAGGAAGATAAAAAGCTAGTAATGTATTGTACTGGTGGAATTCGTTGCGAAAAAGCGAGTGCATACTACAAACACAAAGGATTCAAAAATGTGTACCAATTAGAAGGTGGTATTATCGAATACGATCGCCAAATCAAAGAAGAAGGTTTAGAGAACAAATTCTTAGGAAAGAATTTTGTTTTCGATCACCGTCGTGGCGAACGTATTTCTGAGGACGTGATCGCAAATTGTCACCAATGTGGTGCCCCCTGTGATACACATACCAACTGTGAGAACGAAGCTTGTCATTTATTATTTATTCAGTGTGACGACTGTAAGGCTAAAATGGATAATTGTTGTTCTGATGAGTGTGCAGCAATTAGTGCTTTACCATATGAGGAACAAAAAGCGCTTCGTGCTGGAAAAGGGAACAGCAATAAGATTTTCAAAAAAGGAAGATCTGAAGTATTGAAGTTTAAGAAGTAATTATAAAACTCTTAGTACGTTAAAGGTCGAAATACAAGTCAAAGTAATAACTCTAATTGTATTTCGACCTTTTGTTTTATGGCTTCTTTCCCTTCAAAGCTACCCCTTTTAGTAATTTCCCATCTACTTCGATAGCTACTAGACCTGTTGCTGCAACATCTGGACTAGGATTAAAAATTACTTTTATAGTTTCTGTAGAATTAGCATCTAATAATCTATTTTGATAATCTTCCGCGAGGCTAAACCCATGACCACTTATGGTAACATCATTAAGATAGACAGCTGCATTACCATTACTAATAGAAAGTTCAATATCTATTTCGATAGGTGTCTTTTGATCTTCTGAATAATCGAATTCTATTTTGTGTTCGCTTACTTTTACTTCTGAAGCTACAATTGGTGTTCCCTCTGGTTTATCTTTTCCATAAACTTCCATGTTTTTTTGTCTTCCTCCCCCTCTATTTGGTGAACCACATAAAGTATAGATTCCTTTTCCTGAAACTATAGCCTGAGTCCCATGTCTTGCATAGTTCATATCCGCTTTTTTAATCCATTGTTTTTTTTCGGGATTGTAAGCCTCTACAGTTTTGTATGCAGGACCTTTTTTTGATCCTTCCCCGCCTGCTGCAAAAATTTCTCCTTGAAAATTTACGACACAGGCTGCAGCACGAGGCGTTGGTAAATTTTCATTTAATACTGACCAAGTTTTCGTTTTAAAATTATAAACATCTACTTTGGCTACAAGGGGTGCAAACACACCTCCTGACCCTCCTGATTTACGTCCTCCTACCGCATATAATTTTTCGTTTAAAATCGCTGCGCTGAAATGGTCTCTAGCATGTGGTGCATCTTCTAGTGCAGTCCATTTTCCAGTTGTAGGATCATATTCGTCGAACCAGGATGTATACCCTCCATTATGTCCAACGGTATTTCCTCCGACTACATAAAACTTGTCGTTATATACTACCAGACCAGCCCCTCCACGACGACGGTTTTTAGGAATTTCTATCCCTTGATTCCATTTTTTGGTTGCAGGGTTGTACATGTAAATATGTGTAGCAGGAATTTCGTTAGGAAATGAATTTGTTCTAAAAGCTCCGATTACCCAAACTAAACCTTTGTAGGTTGTTGCCTGAAAGTGATTGAAAGACTGTGGTGCTTTTCCGCCTTCGGACCAAGTATCACTTTTAAAATCGTAGACTTCTAATTTGCGTGCAGATTCTCGTCCTCCAAATAAAATAAATTTATCACCTGCTTGTACGAATGAGCATTCGTGACGTGGAGTATAATTTTCATTTTCATTCTTGTCAATCCACCCGAATTTCTTTTGACTGAAAATGGAGCAAGAAGTAAATAGTACTCCTAAAAAAAAGAAGCTTTTTTTGAGTGTGTAGTTCATAGTAAGTAGTTGTTTGTTTTAGTATGCCTCTCTCACTCTTAGACTTCGACTAAGCTTAGTATAAACTATAGTCGAAGGGTGTAAAGGTAGGAGTATACATTATATTCTAACAGAATCCGGAACTAAATGTGTGTAATCCCCATTATTTCGTATTACATCTCGAACTATTGAGCTACTTATAAATGATGTGCCTGAAGCAGTTAACAAGAAAACAGTATCGATACCGGTAAGCACTTTATTGGTATGTGCAATTGCTTTTTCGAATTCGAAATCCGCAGGATTACGTAAACCTCGAAGAATAAATCCTGCATTTACCTCTTTACAAAAATCAACAGTAAGTCCTGAATAGCTTACTACTTTAATGTTTTTCTTGCTAGCAAAAGCTTTTTCGATAAAACTCATTCTCTCTTCTAAGGAGAACATATATTTTTTGTTAGCATTGACTCCAATAGCAACAATAACTTCATCAAAAAGTTCTAATCCTCTCGAAATAATATCGTAGTGCCCTAAAGTAATAGGGTCGAAGGAACCAGGGAAAAGTGCGCGACGCATGATTTTTAGCTTTCGGCTGTCAGCTACGGGCTATCAGCTCTGTTTTACACAAAGTTGAAGATTTTACTGTTTGTAACCAAAAAGAAATTAAAGAGATCCTACTAATGCCAGTTCCTAATTGAATTTACAGTTTTAGGATGATTTCGCGTTAGGGATCGAGTGGTTATCCCACAGCCTGACTGAAAGAAAGTGCGCGGAGTATGAGCGAGAGCCCGACCCTCTGGGTAACGCCCATATCTATACTATCGCAATCTTATTTAAGACACTCTTCGATTTCGTTGTCGAATAATTCAGCTAAAGAAATTCCCTTGTGTACCGCTTGTTGTGGTAAAATACTAGCTTCGCTTAATCCTGGGTTGGTATTAATCTCTACAAAATGAGGTTTCCCATCATTAAAAATAAAATCAATTCTTGCAAAACCTTTCATGTCTAACACTTTATATGCTTTTAGTGCTAAAGCTTCTACGTCCGCATTTTGTTCTGCAGTCAAACGAGCTGGTGTGATTTCTTCGGACTTTCCTTCGTACTTGGCTTGAAAATCGAAAAAGTCATTTTCGGAAACAATTTCTGTGATCCCAAATACGGTTTCGGTTCCTTTATAAATTCCTACACCAACTGAAATTTCAGTTCCCGAAAGAAAGGACTCTATAATGATCTGATCGTCTACCTGAAAAGCTTCTTCTATTGCTGGTAATACGTCTTCGAACTTATGTGCTTTTACTACACCAAAACTACTACCCGATCGATTTGCCTTTACAAAACATGGTAAACTTACGGTATTGACGATAGCCTCTGCGTCGATTACATCGCCTTTGTTTACAAAATAATTCTTTGCCGTTGGAATTTGATAGGGCTGCAGTACACTGATACAATCTCTTTTATTAAAGGTAACTGCTGACTGATAAAACCCACAACTTGTTTGCGGAACATTTAGTAAGTCTAGATAGGCTTGCAGTAATCCGTCTTCTCCTGGGGTGCCATGAATGGTATTGAAAACAGCATCGAACTTAATGATCTCCTTGTCGTCCGCTACGGTAAAATTAGATTTGTCTACTATTACCTTTTCATCGTTATCTTTTAACCAATACCATTGTGCTGCTTCGAATACGATTTTATACAAATTGTATTTGTCCGATGGTAAATGTTGGTAAACGATGTTTCCACTTTTTATTGAAATTGGATATTCTTGAGAATACCCTCCCATGGCGATAGCGATGTTTTTCTTCATTTTTAGTAGCTGTATGCTATAAGCGCTAGGCTGTAAGCTAATTTTTGATAAAGCAAAAATAAGAGAAACTGATAACTGACAACCGAATACCTATAACTTTCCTATTTACTATACTATATTTGTGTTAAAATCGAAGTATGAATTTTTTCAAGTTTATTTTCAGCAAAACATTTGGTATACAGATATTGCTTGCCATTGTTGGAATTTTTCTTTTTTGTTTTCTAGGATTAAAGTGGTTAGGCTTTTTTACGAAACACTCGCAACGTATTGAAGTACCGAATGTAAAGCGATTAAGTTTTGCTTTAGCAGAAAAATCTCTTGAAAATCAAGAATTGAAAGCTGTGATTCAGGATTCAGCGAATTTTAACCCCAAATTCCCTCCACTCTCTGTGATAGAGCAAAACCCAAAGGCAGGGAATAAGGTTAAGGAAAATAGAAAGGTATATTTGACTTTGAACCCTTCTGGATATAGAAAGGTTTCGATTCCTGATGTGATCCAAAAAACAATACGCCAAGCAAAACCTACTTTACAAGCCGTTGGTTTTAATATTGGAAAAAAAATATACAAACCGAATTTGGCAAAAGATGTGGTTTTAGGAATCCAACACGAAGGAAAAGAATTGAACCCTGGTGACTTGTTAATGAAAACCTCAACGGTTGATTTGGTTTTAGGAGACGGGTCTCTTTAGTAATTCGTAATGTAGCTTGAATAATGATTGAAGAAAATGAAACTTTTGGTCCCCAGGAGGATAACTTGCACGAACACTATCGCTTTGTAGCAGGAAAAGGACAAGTGCCTTTACGCGTAGATAAATTCTTAATGAATTTTATCGAAAACGCTACACGTAATAAAGTACAACAGGCTGCTAAAGATGGTGCTGTTTGGGTGAATGATGTGCCTGTGAAAAGTAATCATAAAGTAAAGCCAAATGATGTGGTTCGAGTTATGTTTGCTCACCCTCCTTATGAGAACCTATTGACTCCACAGGATATTCCTATTGATATTGTTTACGAAGATGACGATCTTTTAGTAGTGAATAAAGTTGCGGGAATGGTGGTGCATCCTGGACATGGTAATTATGAAGGAACATTGATTAATGCTTTGATTTACCATTTCGACAACCTACCTAATAACAGTAGTGACCGCCCTGGTTTGGTACATCGTATTGACAAAGATACTAGTGGACTCTTAGTGGTTGCTAAAACGGAAGAAGCTATGACGCATTTGGCAAAACAGTTTTTTGACAAAACCAGCCAACGCGAATATATTGCTTTGGTTTGGGGTAATATCGAAGAAGACAAAGGAACTGTTGAAGGTAATATTGGACGTCATCCTAAAAACAGACTTCAAAACACAGTTTGGGATGGTGATGAAGCTGACAAAGGAAAACCTGCCGTTACTCATTTCGAAGTAATCGAGCGTTTGGGTTATGTGACTTTGGTAAAATGTAAACTTGAAACGGGACGTACACATCAGATTCGTGTGCATATGAAGCATATCGGACACACTCTTTTTAATGATGAACGCTATGGTGGAGAGAAGATCTTGAAAGGAACAACCTTTACCAAATACAAACAGTTCGTTGATAATTGTTTTAAAATATTACCACGACAAGCTCTACATGCTAGAACTTTGGGTTTTGAACACCCTACTACAGGAGAATGGAAGTTTTTCGAAGCTCCAATACCTGAAGATATTGCTACTTGTGTAGACAAGTGGAGGAATTATGCTAAGAATAGCACGGAGGGTTAGGCTTTGGGCATCGGGGTAATGAAATATTTCCATTTTTAAAAGAACTACTTTATACTTTATTTTTACATCAATAATGCTGATAGCCGATTGCTGACAGCTGAAAGCCTTATATAAAATGAAAATCCTTATATCTCCTGCTAAGTCTTTAGATGAGACTTCTGAATTACCTAATCTAGATTTTACACAACCTCAATTTTTAGAGCAATCCCAAGTACTAAATACGGCAATTAAAGAAAAAAGCCCTGCCGAACTTTCGGAATTGATGCATATCAGTGAGAAATTAGCAGAACTAAATTGGCAACGTAATCAAGACTGGAAATTGCCTTTTTCTGCTAAAAATGCACGCCCTGCGGTTTTTACTTTTAATGGTGATGTATATAGTGGTTTGGATGCTTATACTTTTCCTACCGAAAAAATAGATGCCCTTCAAGACAGTTTACGCATCTTATCAGGTCTTTATGGGATTTTGAAACCTTTAGATTTTATGCAGCCATATCGATTGGAGATGGGAACTAAGTTTGGTGCTGCCGGGGCTAAAAATTTATATGGATTCTGGAAAGAAACCTTAACAGCTCATCTTCAAAATGAATTAAAAGAAGAGGAACTAGTTGTCAATCTAGCGAGTACTGAATATTCTAAAGCTATAGATCTTAAAAAACTAACAAATCCTGTAATTACTCCTGTTTTTAAAGACTGGAAAAACGACAAACTAAAGGTAATTAGCTTCTTCGCTAAAAAAGCTAGAGGGTTGATGTCTAGATATCTTATTGAAAATAGTATCGAAACTTTAGACGAACTTAAAAACTTCAGTATAGAAGAATATCGCTTTAGCGAAGAGTATACCGTAAAAGAAAACGAACCTGTTTTTGTTCGATAAGTACTACAATCTAAAGCGTATATTTGCAACCGAATAAATATAAAAAATCATGCAAGACGGATTATATGCTAAGTTCACTACTACCAAAGGTGAAATTTTAGTCAATTTAGAATTTGAAAAGACTCCTGGAACTGTAGGTAACTTTGTGGCGCTAGCTGAAGGAAACCTTGAAAATAGCGCTAAGCCGCAAGGCACTAAATACTACGATGGATTAAAATTCCACCGTGTGATTCCTGATTTTATGGTCCAAGGAGGATGTCCTCAAGGAACTGGATCTGGAAACCCTGGATACCAATTCGACGATGAAATTCACCCTGATTTAACACATAGCGGTCCTGGAATTTTGTCTATGGCTAATGCTGGGCCAGGTACTAACGGTAGCCAATTCTTCATTACACATGTCGAAACTCCATGGTTAGACGGCAAGCATACTGTTTTCGGAAATGTTGTTGAAGGACAAGATATTGTTAATGCTATTGCACAAGGTGATAGTATCGAGAGTTTAGAGATCGTTAAAGTTGGTGCTGCTGCAGAATCTTTTAACGCTGTTGAGGCTTTTCGTCAATTTAACGGCGCAAAAGCAGAACGTGAAGCTGCTGCTAAAAAAGCTGCTGAGCAATTATTAAAAGATGCAGCTGAAGGTTTCGACGCTACAGAAAGTGGATTACGTTATAAAGTAATCAACAAAGGTGACGGAACTAAAGCTGAGGCTGGAAAAACAGTTTCTGTACACTACAAAGGTCAATTATTAGACGGTACTGTTTTTGATTCTTCTTACAAGCGTAACCAACCTATCGATTTCCAATTAGGACAAGGAATGGTAATCGCTGGATGGGACGAAGGTATCTCTTTATTAAATGTTGGTGACAAAGCTCGTTTTGTAATTCCTCCACATTTAGGATACGGATCAAGAGGTGCTGGTGGTGTTATTCCTCCAGATGCGGTATTGATTTTTGATGTAGAATTGATGGATGTGAAGTAATCCTTCTGATTATAGATTTTACGATAAAATAAGAAAAGCCTCGAATATTGAGGCTTTTTTTATCGAATAACAGTGCCTAAATATATTATTTTCGAATAGATATAGTTCTAATACGATCCTAAGCTTACAATTGTTTTTTACAAAATTAATCTTCCATAAAAATAATTTTAAAACTCGTATCTAAAGGATTTAATTTTTCCTTCAATGTTTTTATAAAAGATTCCCCGTATTCTAAATAGAATTCCGAGAAGTTAGCTTTTCGTTCTTGTAAACTTTGTTGCGGAAATAGCTCATTTTGTAATAGTACAACACGATTAACTTCATCCTTTAATTTTCGACGTTGTGCTTTTAATAATCGCTTCTCTAAAACCTTAAGTCCTTTTAATTGCTTTGTTTCCTGTGCATTTACGGACCCTATAAAACTTTTATCTGTTTCGGTTGCTAATTTCTTTAAGTCCTCGAACTGCTTTTGTAAAGCTTTTCTTTGCTCCGAAAAATCTATTGAAATATTCGAAATTTTTCGAATTCTCCAGTTAATTAGATCATTCTGTTTACGAAATAACTTGGATAAAGAAATATCTAAACGCTCTAGTTTTTGCTTTGTCTTTTCTTTAACTAACAAAACAGAATCTCTTAATATCAAATTAGGGAATGGCACTTGATGTTGCGCAAACATTTCTTTCAACTGAAACCAATAGGCTAATTCTCCGCCTCCACCTATATAAGCAATATTGGGTAAAATAACTTCTTGGTATAAAGGTCTCAGCAGCACATTAGGACTAAAACGTTCTGGGTAGTTTTCTATTTCTACTTGCAATGCACTAAAATCTTTCCAAGATATCTTTTCGTCAACAACAATATAACTGCCATCTTCTTGCTTTTCTATTCTACTACGTAAGCCTTTAATCCCATAAAAAAGGTTGATTTCTCTTGGGTTTACTTGCACCTTATAATCTAGCTTTGATAATGCGATTGCTGTCTTACTAACTTCTTGAAATGAAATGTTTGTAGTCAGCTCATTTTTAAGGTAAGGAATATACAGTTCTTTTAAAATTTTATCATTCCCATCAACAACGATCACTCCGTAATCCTTAAATAACTCATTCACTAAAAACCTTGACGCTTCGGTTAAATTCTTGTGTTGCAAATAAGCTTTAGCAAATAACTCCTTTAGTCGCTTCGCATTTTTACCTACTCCGAGCTCTTTTTCAAACAACTCGAAAACCTGATCTAAACCATTAGTAGAGAATTCACCTACATAGCCATTTTTATTTTCTAAACCAGCTTCATAGTTCCATTGTATTTTCTTTCCCTTAAAATTAAAATGATTGATCTCTAAAAAATCGTGATCTTCTGTAGCCATCCAATAAACCGGAACATAATTCAAATCTGTTTTTTGATGATTTAATTGTTCGCAAAGGTTGACTACTGATAGAATTTTATATACAAAATACAACGGACCCGAAAAGAGATTTAGCTGATGTCCTGTAGTTATGGTAACTGTATTTGGGTTTTCTAATATGTTTAAGTTGTTAGATACAGCTTCTGATATTTCAATATTCTGGTACTGCTGTCTTAAAGCCTTTACCAAAATAGCACGATTCTTCTTAGAATATACTTGTGTTTTTTCTTTTGCTTGCAATTCTAGATTTGCAATCGAAGGAAATTTATCATAAAACCTTTTTAGTTGTGGTTTTTCTTCTAAATAATCACAGATTAATGAAGAAAAATAACCTGTCTTTTTAAATTCAATCGATGCTATCATGTACGCTTTGTCCTATTGTGGCTAGTAAAATTACAAATATTTACAGCTATCAGCTATCGGCTACGAGCTGACAGCCATAATAATTCATTATTTTCGTATTCCTTAAAAGTTGAATGTGCGCGTAGTTGAACGATTTCCGATTGAAGATATAGATGTTCTAAAAGACCAGTTATTGAATTGGAGTCAACAATTCGAACATGTAGTTTGGTTAGATTCGAATTGCTACCCACAGCGACACACAAATGCCGAAGCTATACTTGCAGTGGGTGCAATAAAAATTTTAAAGAAAGACTACCTAAATGCGTTCGAAGAATTAGACCGGCTACAACAATTAACTAAAGACTGGCTATTCGGCTATCTAGGATACGATTTAAAAAATGATATTGAAAGACTACATTCTAACAATATTGATGACTTAGGTTTCCCAGATCTTTATTTTTTTCAACCACAAAAAGTAATTGTTCTTTCTAAAAAAGAAGTTGCGTTTCATTACTTAAATAAAGATGCTTTTGAAATTAAATTAGATTTAGAAACGATTCGTATTTTTAAAACCACAAATAAAAATCAAAAAAACTTAAACTTAAAAATTCAATCCCGAGTTACTAAAACAGCTTATTTGAAAAGAGGGCAAGAGTTTTTAAATCACATTCATAAAGGCGATATATACGAAGCTAATTTCTGTCAAGAATTTTTCGCGAAGAATGCAATTATAGCACCTTTGGATATTTATAAAGATTTAAATAATATTTCGAAGCCTCCTTTTGCAGCTTTTTTTAAACTTAAAGATTTATATAGCATTTGCGCTTCGCCTGAACGCTATTTAAAGAAAGAAGGAAACACTTTAATTTCTCAGCCTATAAAAGGAACTGCCAAAAGGCACAAACGAGAATCAAAAGACGCTGATGCTGCAAGCCACCTGTTATTAAGCGAAAAAGAACGAGCCGAAAACGTAATGATCGTTGATTTAGTAAGAAATGATTTATCTAAAACCGCAACGAAAGGGAGTGTAACGGTTACCGAATTGTATCAACTATATACTTTTAAGCAAGTACATCAACTTATATCGACAATTACGAGTGAACTTAAAGAAAATATTTCTCCTGTTCAGGTGATTAAAAGCACTTTCCCTATGGGGAGTATGACAGGAGCCCCTAAGATAAGTGCCATGAGAATTATAGAGGAAAACGAAGCTTCGAAAAGGGGATTATACAGTGGTACTATCGGATATTTTACTCCCGAAGGAGATTTTGATTTTAATGTAGTTATACGCTCTATTTTATATAACCAAACGAAAAAAGTAGTTTCTTTTTCTGTAGGAAGTGCTATCACGACCCAGTCCAAGTTAGAAGATGAATACGAAGAATGTTTGGTAAAAGCTGACGCAATGCGAAAGGTACTTTCTAGAAACGAAAGATAACATCCATTTTTAAAGTATCGAGATTTGATAAATCTTTATAACTATTTCTTAATTTGAATTAGAGGTGTTAATACCCTAATTCAAATATCTTTGATAAGCCTTAAAAAAATAATTATGATATTATCAGAAATAAAAAATCATTTAGAAAACCTTACTGAAATAGCATTCCAACTCCCTAATGGAGAATTAGTGCCTAGACATTTTCATGTCACTGAAGTGGGTAAAATAACGAAAGATTTTATTGATTGCGGAGGGGTACTAAGAAAGGAAGAAGTAATTAGCTTTCAACTTTGGGAAGCAGATGATTACGATCATAGATTACACCCTCAAAAGTTATTAGGAATAATAGAGCTATCCGAAAAAGTATTGAATTTAAAAGATGCGGATATTGAAGTTGAATATCAAGATGCAACTATTGGAAAATATGGATTAGGCTTTGACGGAACTAATTTCTTGTTAACCAATACTAAGACAGATTGTTTAGCTAAAGACAAATGTGGCGTTCCTGAACCTCAGCAACAGGGTACAAATGCTTGTACTCCTGGATCAGGATGTTGTTAAGCTGTGTAATTGTGTCTTAAACTATAAGCTTAATGGAGTGCTACTTTTTTGTCATGATTTCTAAAACCCATTATATCACTTAGAAATCATGACAAAACGAAATTTTACAAAAGAATTTAAACAGACTCTTGTAGACATTCAATTTAAATCGAAAACATACCCTTTAGTGAGGAGAGACCTCTACAATTTTATCAAAATTGAAGGAGTGTTATAGTATAGTAAGATTTTAATCTCACAACTTTTTTACTTAATCCTGTAATATTAAAAGTGATTTGTCGACTACCTATATGTAAACATAAAAAACAGGAATCATGAAAGTTTTAACATATATGTTGATGATAATCTTAGGATTAGGTGGATTTAAGGCGAATAAGACATATGCACAGATAGCTTATCAAAACAATAACAAACCAACTAAAATCTATGCTGTAGATCCAGCAAAAAAAACGATAAAGAATGTAGTTAAAGAAAAAGTAGATTATTCAGAATGGAAAGAACTATTGCAAAGACACACTACTTCAGTTGGGGGTGTAAATTATGAAGGGTTTAAAAATGATATAGAGAAATTTAATAAATTTTTAAGAATACTTTCCAATACAAAAATTAATGGAACTTGGTCTAAAAAAGATAGAATTTCCTTTTGGATTAATGTGTATAACGCATACACCGTGAAGCTAATTGTAGACAACTACCCTGTAAATAGTATTAAAGAAATAGAAGGACCTTGGAGAAAAGAGTTTTTTAGTATTAATGGGGATTCAATGAGTTTAGGTGAGGTAGAGCACCAAATTCTTAGAAAATTCGGAGATGCACGAATTCATTTTGCGATTAACTGTGCATCAGCTTCTTGTCCACGTTTAATTCAAATTCCATATACTTCAGAAAATTTAGAACGATTGTTAGAAAGACAAACAAAAGAATTTATCAATGATCCGTTTTATAATACCATAACAAATTATACTGTAAATGTTTCTAAGTTATTCGATTGGTATAAAAAAGACTTTAAAGCATCACATGGAACCGTAACAAATTTTATCAATAAATATAGTAAGACACCTATTGGTAGTCAAAAAGATAAAGGATATAAATCTTACGATTGGTCAATAAATAGCAAGCATAAAACATTTTAATATATATTTGCTCTGTTGAAATTATCAATTATAATACCCGTATATAACGAAGCAGCTCATATTAATGAGTTGCTTTTTTACCTTCATAAACATTTTAGATATTCTAAAGATTGTGAGATTATTGCTGTAGATGGTGGAAGTACAGACGGTACTCAGGGTCTTTTGAAACAAGAAAAAGTAAAATTAATTACATCTCAAAAGGGCAGGGGGATTCAAATGAATACAGGGGCCAAAGTAGCGAAAGGTGAAATTTTGTATTTTCTGCATGCGGATTCTTTTCCGCCTAAACATTTCGACGATTTCATTTTTAAAGAAATAGAAAAAGGAAATCAAGCAGGTTGTTTTAAAATGAAATTCCGCAGTAGTCATTGGTGGTTAAGTTTAGCTAGTTGGTTTACACAGTTTAATGTAAAATTTTTTAGAGGAGGCGATCAATCTTTATTCATTACCAAAAAGTGGTTTTCTGAATTAGGAGGTTTTCACGAAGAAGCACCAATCTTTGAAGATGTTTGCTTTATTCGAAAGTTATATAGAGAAAAGCATTTTACAGTGATTCAAAAATGGATTTCAACTTCAGCACGACGTTACGAAGAAAATGGTATAGCAAGATTACAGTATCATTTTTGGATGTTGTATGTAAAAAATTGGTTAGGGGCTTCGCCTGATCAATTATTAGAATATTATAGAGTGAATATTCGGTAATATTCCTAAAGTTTTTATAAACTTAATGAGCCCTGTGAGATGATAAGTATTTTAGGATTTTAATTATAATTATCGCCCTTCGGTTTCGCTCGGGGTTCGATTTGCTTGAAGACAGAGCAGAGTCGAAGTCTGTTTTCTATAAGGGTGTTTGAAATTTACAACCCTTGAAAAAAGTCCCTTTACTCGAATTCAATACTAAAGGTATTTATTGTGCAGAAGCAGATGTTTATTTAGATCCATGGCGTCCTGTTGATAAGGCGTTGATCACACATGGACACTCTGATCATAGCCGGTGGGGACACAAACAATATATTACGCATTACGATAATATTTCTATTATAAAACATCGGTTAGGAGATGTCAATGTTTCTGGTGTCGATTATGGGGAGGAATTTATTGTAAATGGGGTGAAATTTTCATTTTTTCCAGCAGGGCATATTATTGGATCATCTCAAATTCGTGTAGAATTTCAAGGAGAAGTTTGGGTATATTCGGGGGATTATAAAGTAGAAAACGATGGGATTTCAACTCCTTTCGAACCAGTCAAGTGTCACACATTTATTACGGAATGTACCTTTGGATTACCCGTTTTTAAATGGCAAGAACAACAGCAAGTTTATAACGATATCAATGATTGGTGGTTAGAGAATCAAGCCAATAACCAAACCTCTGTATTATTTGGATATACCTTAGGAAAAGCGCAACGGTTATTAAGTGGTTTAAATGCTGAAATAGGAAAAATATATACCCATGCAGCAGTAGAAAATATGACGGAGATATTACGTCCATTGGCAAAATTCCCAGAAACACATTTAATTACTAAAGAAACTAAGAAAGAAGAATTAATTGGGAATATGGTAATCGCTCCACCAAGTGCCCATGGTTCTCCATGGATTCGGAAAATGAGTCCTTATGTAACCGCAAGTGCTAGTGGTTGGATGGCCACTAGAGGAGCAAGAAGACGTAGGGC